>NZ_RZOL01000374.1:0-6079 GCF_004022985.1 Mesorhizobium sp. M7A.F.Ca.ET.027.02.1.1
CCCTGGTCTCGATCTATCTCGCCGCCAGCGGCTCGCCGATGGCCGGGCTGGCACTGTTCCTCTGGGGTGCGGTCGAGCTGTTCATCGTCGACAAGACACTGCGTCCGAAGCTCGTCGGCGGGCCGATAAAACTGCCCTTCCTGCCGACGTTTTTCGGCCTGATCGGCGGCGTCAAGACCATGGGGTTTCTCGGCCTGTTCATCGGCCCGGTGCTGATGGCCCTGCTGGTCGCGATCTGGCGCGAGTGGCTGCGCGAGGTGGAAATGGCCGACGACATCGTCCCGGGCTCGCCAGCCGAAATCGAAGCCGGTCCGCAAATCGAGGTCCTGCCGGAACCTGACGTGGCGAAGAAGGCCAGCGCCTGATCTCAATGCACCTTAGACCGGATGTTGCACCGCAAGGTCGCCACGCTGCTTGCGTCCCTCGTGAAGTTGCCACAGCGAATGCGCGATCAGTGTGACGATCAGGATCGCGCCGCCGATCAGGCTGTTGCGCGTCGGTGTCTCGGCAAAGATCATCCACACCCAGACTGGCGCCAGCACGGTTTCGAGCAGGTAGAACATCGCCACTTCAGGGCCCGAAATGTATTTCGGCCCGGCGGCAAGGCAGAAGAACGCTATCGGCATAATGACGGCGCCGTTGAGGATGATCCACCAGGGTGCCTCCACCTGAAAGCCGGTCTTGGAGACCATGAACGCCGCCAGCCCGAAAGGCAGGACGACGCCGATCAGTGAGGTAAAGCCCATATCCTTGCCGCTGGCGCGCGAGATGGTGATGGCGCAGGCGATCAGGAAGGCCGAACACAACGCCATCAGATCGCCGAACAGATGTCCGGTGCCGACGGAATCGCCGACGATGATGACGACGCCGACAATCATCATGGCCAATGCCGCAAGGGTCAGCGGCCGCGGCCGCTCCTTCAGGAATACCCACGACAGCAGCGCGGCGAACATGGTGGTGAAGGCCAGGATGAAAACCAGGTTGGCGGTCGAGGTGTTGTAGACGCCGGTGATGAAGGCAATCGCGCCGAGCCCGTAGATCGCGGCAACGATCAGGCCCGACCAGCCAGGTATCAGCTGCGGCGCATTCTTGCTGAACGAGCGCCAGATGGTCCACATGATCAGTGCCGCGGCCAAGGTGCAGCCGGTGCGCAGCAGCAGGATTGTCCACGCCTCGCCGTGGGCGAGCCGGATCAGCGGGATGTCCACGGTCAGCGTCAGCCCGCCAAATGCGGTGAGCAGAAGTCCTTTGGTGTGAGTATCGTGAGACGACATGCAGCGAACTTTCACAATGAATTCGGGAGAGGATGGCGGACCGGCGCAATCGCACGCTCTCCGCCAACCAGCGGAAAGACCAGCATCGTCTCGATTGAAAATGTTTAAGCCCGGACTTGGGAAAGAATAATCAGCGCGCGACCGCTTCGTTGGTGTAGCGCTCCCAGCCCTTCGGGCCGAGATGCTCCTGCGGCATGAAGCGCATCTTATAATTCATCTTGCGCGAGCCGTTGACCCAGTAGCCGAGATAGACATGGGGCAGGCCCATCGCCCTGGCGCGGGCGATGTGGTCGAGGATCATGAACGTGCCGAGCGACCGTTCCTCGAAATCGGGATTGAAGTAGGAATAGACCATCGACAGGCCGTCGGCCATCTTGTCGGTGAGCGCCACCGCGATCAGCTCGCCCTGTCCCTTGCCGGTGATGAACGTGTCTGGTCCACGCCGCCGATACTCGATCACCTTGGTGTCGACATGGGTATCCTCGACCATCATCGCATAGTCGAGCACCGTCATATCGGACATGCCGCCACGGCGGTGGCGGGCATCGAGATAGCTGCGGAACAGGGAATATTGTTCGGTCGAAGGCTCGGCATTGTGCATGTGGCCGACGAGATCGGAATTGTGCTGCAGCACGCGCTTCATGTTGCGGCTGGCGACGAATTCCTGGGCGAGGATGCGTACCGAAACGCAGGCGCGGCAGGTCTCGCAGGCCGGCCTGTAGGCGATGTTCTGCGAGCGCCGGAAGCCGCCTTGGGTCAAGAGGTCGTTCATCTCCGCCGCCTTGTCGCCAACCAGGTGCGTGAACACCTTGCGCTCGAACTGGCCGTCGAGATAGGGGCACGGCGACGGCGCGGTCAGGAAGAACTGCGGCGACTGGGTCGGATGCTGCGTCATCGAGCCTTGGAAACACTCCTTCGAATCGCTCTACCTTTGGCGCGGACGGCGAAAAATTCAACAGGATTATGTGAGCGTGGTCGACTCGACGCCTTCACATTTGTGCTCAATCGGTTGCGACTGCTCTTCAGAGGGCCGTTTCAGCGGTCCGTGCGGCTGACGACGGTGCCAAGCAAAAGATCGTGCAAGGTGCGCTTGCGGTCGGAAAACAGCGTCACCAGCAGGACGAGCGGCGACAGGATGACATTGCCGGCCCAGAACAGCACCGAATGGACGACCGCGGTGAGGCCGTCGATCGGCCTCCCGTCGAGCCGGTCGAGGCGGATGCCCACCATCTTCATGCCCGTGGTGGCCTGGTCGGTGCTGCCCAGCGTGTTCCAGATGTAGAGGATGGCCACAGTCGGCAACAGGATACCGAACAGCATCCAGCCAAGCCCGAGGGTCAAAAGCCCGAGGAAGAACACCAGAATGGCAAACGGAATGGTAAGCAGCGCGACGATGACATAGTCGATCACGAAAGCCAGGATGCGCTTCGTGCGCACGCCGTCATAGGCCCTGACATCGTCGAGCCTGCTGGTGATGATTTCGCCGTCGAGAACGCGCGCGTTCATGTCATTTCCTCGTAACAAGGTCCGACATAGGGTGCGGACCGTTCAGCCATGAAATGGTGAAGGCCTGTGGCGGAATCAAGATCGGGCTTCTTGCGGTGCGCCGGCCTTCAAGGCGCTAGGCGCAATCTGAACCGGTTGAATTTGCGGCGCGGATAGCATTAGCTTGCTGCGGCGCAGCAAAAGCGCACATGGCAGGGGACGGGGCAATATGGACTACGACATGCTGGTCATCGGCAGCGGCCCTTCCGGTCGCCGGGCCGCGGTGCAGTCGGCCAAGCTCGGCAAATCGGTGCTGGTGGTCGATCGCGGCCGGCGTCTGGGCGGTGTCTCGGTGCATACCGGCACCATCCCGTCGAAAACGCTGCGCGAAACGGTGCTCAACCTTTCGGGTTGGCGTGAGCGCGGCTTCTACGGGCGCGGCTACCGGGTCAAGCAGGATATCTCGGTCGGCGATCTGGTCGAGCGCCTGCACAAGACGCTCGACCATGAGGTCGAGGTGCTGCAGCACCAGTTCATGCGCAACACGGTCAAGAGCGCCCGGGCTGCGGTGAAATTCCTTGGCCCCAACAAGGTCAGCCTGACCACCGACACCGGCGATTACAGCGAGGTCGGTTTTGCCAATGCGCTGATCGCGGTCGGCACCAGGCCGCACCGGCCGCGCGATGTGCCTTTCGACAAGACCCGAATCTTCGACAGCGACGAGATGCTGGAACTCGACCGCTTGCCGCGCACGCTGACGGTGATCGGCGCCGGCGTCATCGGGGTCGAATATGCAACGATCTTTTCCGCGCTCGACGTGCCGGTAACCTTGGTCGAGCCGCGGAACTCCATCCTAGATTTCGTCGACCGCGAGATCGTCGACGATTTCATCCACCAGATGCGCGATCGCGGCATGACCATCCGGCTGGGCAGCGCGGTGAAGGAAATCCGCTCCAAGCCGGACGCCGCCGAAGTGGAACTGGCCGATGGCCGCACCATTCGTTCAGAGGTCGTGCTCTACGCCGCCGGCCGCACCGGCAATGTCGGCAACCTGGGCCTGGATGTCGTCGGCATCGATGCCGACTCCAGAGGGCGTATCAAGGTCGACCCGCATACGTTCCAGACCAGCGTGCCCAACATCTACGCCGCCGGCGACGTCATCGGCTTTCCGAGCCTGGCCTCGACTTCGATGGAGCAGGGCAGAGTGGCGGCCTGCCATGCCTTCGGCGTGCCGTTGCCGCCACCACCGGAGACCTTTCCCTATGGCATCTACGCGGTGCCGGAAATCTCGACGGTCGGCCAGTCCGAGGAACAGGTGCGTGAGAGCGGTGCGGCTTATGAGATCGGCGTGGCGCGCTTTCGCGAAACCTCGCGCGGCCACATCATGGGCGTCAACACCGGTTTCCTGAAACTGTTGTTCTCGGTCGAAACGCGCCGTCTGCTCGGCGCGCACATCATCGGCGAGGGCGCCACCGAACTCATCCACATCGGCCAGGCGGTGATCAATCTCGGCGGCACCGTCGACTTCTTCGTCAACAACACCTTCAACTATCCGACGCTCGCCGAAGCCTACAAGATCGCCGGACTGGATGCCTGGAACCGGATGGGACGAGGGTAGGCAGGCTGGTCATGCCGGCGAGCCTGTCAGCCTGCCGTCGCCAACGCCGCCGATCCCCGCAGCCATTGCCTGACGATTGCGGCGTCGGCGCTGCCGAATTCATGACCTGATGGGACAATCCGGGCGTCGATCTCGGCGCCATGCTGGCTGAGCAATGTCACCAGAGCAGGGGCGAAGGGCGAATAGGTGAGATCCGCGGCGCCGGCGATCATCAGCACGCGCACCTTTGACAAATCCGTCGCCGGCACGTGATCGAGCACCGGCATCGGCCGCAGCAATGCAGCGCGTTCGACAAGGCCCGGATGCAGCAGCATCAGGCTTGAAACCAGATTGGCGCCGTTCGAATAGCCGAGGAACGTCGCGCGTGAGAGATCGAGATGGTGGCGTGTGGCCGCGTCGGCGACGAAGCCCGCAAAGGCATCGGTTTCGGTGCGGATGCTGTGCTGTTCGAAGCGTGTCGGCGTGATGCGCGCGAACCAGCGGAAACCATCCTCCTGGACAATGCGGCCACGCACCGCGATCAGCTTGGCCCGCGGTGCGATCTCTCGTGCCAGCGGCACCAATGTCGTCTCGTCGACACCCGATCCATGCAGCAGGAAGAGACATTCGCCGGTTGAATCCGCCGGGCTGTAAAGCCGGTAGCTGAAGGCCAGATCACGCCGCAGCGCACCATCTTGTGAGGTCTCTTCGATCATCGCGCATCCTCTTGATTATATGAGGTTTCGCTCAATTTGCCGGCTTCAAAACGCAATATTTTCAAGCTCCGCGAAAGTTGATTGAACCGGGCGCATTACAGTCCGTTTCTCCGCCGATAACATTCCTTCGGGAGGAATCGAAGCGGTGCGCCGGGGGTCGCATTGCCCGGCATGAACAACCAGCTTTGAGGCCTTTTTGTCGATGACCACCCAGATTTCCCCGGACCGCGATGCACGTGTCCCAGACCGCGAGTCGCGCGTGTCGGATCGCGATTCGCGTATCCCGGATCGCACTGAGCGCGATACGCGCATAGATGTGTTCCGCGCTCTCGCTCTGCTGACAATCTTTGTCGACCATGTGCCAGGTACCGCCTTCGAGTATCTGACCTACAAGAATTTCGGCTTTTCCGATGCGGCGGAAGTCTTCGTGCTGATCTCCGGCATTTCGGTCGCGCTCGCCTATGGCAGGAAATTCGAGCCCGGAAACCGGCTGCTGGCAACCCTGAAGATGTTGCGCCGCGCCGGTGTGCTTTATGCCACCCACATCGTCACCACCATGGTGGTGATGGCCATGTTCTGCGCCGCGGCGGTGTTTGCCAGGCGGCCGGAGCTTTTGACGATGATCAACATCGAGCCGTTGATCAAGAATACGCCGCAGGTGCTGATCGGCATCGTGACGCTCGGCCACCAACTCGGCTACAACAACATACTGCCCGTCTATGCGGTGCTGCTCTTGCTGACGCCGGTGTTCCTGCTCATTGTCAGCTATCGGCCGGTCTTGGCACTGGTCGCCTCCGGCGCCCTGTGGCTGGTCGCGGGGGTTTATCAAATTGCTCCGCCCAACTATCCCGAGCCCGGCTTCTGGTTTCTCAACCCGCTGTCGTGGCAGTTCCTTTTCAACATCGGCTTGGCAGGCACGCTGCATGTGCGTCGCGGCGGTACCATCCCGGTCAATCGCTGGCTGGTTGGCGCGGCCTTGGCCTACACCGCTGTGGCACTGGGCTGGG
>NZ_RZOL01000375.1:0-5995 GCF_004022985.1 Mesorhizobium sp. M7A.F.Ca.ET.027.02.1.1
TGTCGATCGACGTCGCCGACGGCGAGTTCCTGGCAGTGCTCGGCCCTTCCGGCTGCGGCAAGACGACGTTGCTGAGACTGGTGGCCGGATTCGAGAAAGTGACTTCGGGCGAAATCCGCATCGGCAGCGAGGTCGTGTCGGGCAAGGGCGGCAGCGTCGCGCCGGAAAAGCGGCGCGTCGGCATCGTCTTCCAGAACTATGCGCTGTGGCCGCATATGACGGTGGCCGAGAACATCGGCTATTCGCTGAAGGTGGCGAAGCTCGACAAGGCCGTCGCCCGCCGGAAGGTTGAAGACGCACTGGCCCTGGTCAATCTGCAAGGGCTGGGCGATCGCCGGCCGGCCAATCTTTCCGGCGGCCAGCGCCAGCGCGTGGCGCTAGCGCGCTGCCTTGTCGCCGCGCCCTCGCTGGTGCTGTTCGACGAGCCGCTCGCCAATCTCGACGTGCATCTGAGGGCATCGATGGAGGACGAGTTCGCATCCTTCCACAAGCGCACCGGCACCACCATCGTCTACATCACCCATGATCAGGCCGAGGCGATGGCATTGGCCGACCGCATCGCGGTGATGGATGGCGGGCGCCTTGCCCAGCTGGCGACGCCGCGAGAACTCTATCATGAGCCGGCAAATGAAATGGTCGCATCCTTCATTTCGCAAGGCATTTTGCTGCCCGCGGATGTGTTGAGCGCCGAAGAAAGGGGCCACTGCAAGGTCCGGGTTCTCGGCGCTGAACTGGTTGTCCGCTGCCGGCCAGGCCAGCGGCCGCGCGCTGGCGCCAAGATCTGCTGCCGGTCGGCCGATCTCGACGTGTCGCCGGACGGTCCCGGCTTCGATGGCCTGGTCAAGCGGGTGATCTATCAGGGTGGCTCGGCGCGCATCGAATTCACGCCTTCGACCAGTCCCGATCTCACCTTGCATTTCGAACAGCCCGACCCGGTCGTGCTGGAGAGCGGAGCCCAGGCGCGTCTGCGCATACGGTCCGGCTGGCTGATCCCGGCGGTGGGAGCAGTATCGTGATGATGCTCGACCTGCTCGGCGGCTTTGGCGAAAAGGGCCGCACCAGCCTTGCTGTCAGCAGCGGCAAGGATCGCATCCTGCTCGACGTCGGCATCAAGGTTGGCGCTTCGGGCGCGGACTACTATCCGGCGCTGGACGGGGCGGTCACCGATATCGACGCGCTGTTCGTCTCGCATGCGCATGAGGATCATGTCGGCGCGCTGAGCTGGCTGCTGTCGCGCGGCTATGCCGGCCGGATTTTCATGACGGCCGAGACCCGCAATGAGGCGCCTGCCACGCTCGCGGGCTATGCTGAGCCCGAGGATTTCAGGCGGTTCCCTTTTCCCGAAGACCGCATCGAATTGTTCGAACCCGGCGATACGCTGAAGAGCGGAAATCTCGCGATCCAGACGGGACGCTCGGGGCATGTCGTGGGCGGTGTCTGGTTTGCCGTGGACGATGGCGAGAGCCGCGTCGCCTATTCCGCCGACGTGGTGCCGGACAGCAGTGTCTTCGTCATGGACACGATCCCGCACTGCGACCTGCTTGTCCTCGATGCTTCCTATGGCGCCGATCCGGTGCCTGGGACGGCGCGGGCGCTCGAAATCTCGCAGTGGGTTGCGAGGCATTCGGGCGGGTGTCTTTTGCCGACGCCGCTCTCGGGTCGGTCGCTGGAGCTGATCGCGGCCTTGCCTGGGCCGTTCGCGATCCATGCCGGTATGCGTTCGTCGCTGGAAGCGCAGATCGGCGCCACGGCATCCCTGTTGCCAGGTGTCTCAGAACTCTTGCTTCGCCGCCTGCAAGACGCAGCCGACTGGACCGATGCTGATCCCCTGCCGTCCACGCCGTTGCTGGCGGATGACGGCATGGGTGAAGCCGGCCCGTCATCGCGCCTCTTGCCGCGTGCCGACCATTCCGGTTTTCCGGTGCTGCTTACCGGCCATCTGCCGTCAGGCTCGCCGGGCGATCTGTTGCACAAGGCCGGCCGAGCGGACTGGGTGCGCATGCCGACCCATCCGACGCTGCCGGGCAATGTCGACATCTGGGAGAAGGCCGGTCGTCCCGCCGCACTCGGTCATTCCTGCACGCCGGACCTTCTCGGCGATCTGCAAACCCACATCCCGTCGCTGCGCACGCAATGGCGCACCGGCCAGCGCATAGTGGTGTCGGAGGCAAGAAAACGATGAGAATTCTGATCTGCAACGACGACGGCATCGAAGCGCCGGGGCTTGCCCGTCTGGTCAATGCGGCCGGCGCCTTGACCGACGACGTCTGGGTGGTCGCGCCGGACGGCAAGCGCACCGCTGCCGGCTCGTCATTGACGATTGCCAGGCCATTGACCATGCGGCGCGTCAAACCGAACTGGTACTCCTGTTCCGGCACCCCGGCCGATTGCGTGGTAAGCGCCATGACCTGGCTGTTCGCCGATTCCGAGAAGCCGGGCCTTGTGCTGTCGGGCGTCAACGATGGCCGCAACGTTGCCGAGGACCTTGCCTATTCCGGTACGCTCGGCATTGCGCGGGAGGCGACGTTCTGGGGCGTTCCGGCCATCGGCTTCTCACGCGTGAAAAATCCTGATTCCACCGATGGCGACGACCAATGGCTTGGCGCGCTGATCGCTTCATTGTGGCACTCGCGCGCCGACTGGGCCGCTGAGGGTCATTGGCTGAGCATCAACCTGCCGACCTCGCTGCCGGCCGAAATCCGGCAACCGCGCATCGGCCGCGACAAGATCGCCCGCCAGGCCGAGACCGTGGAAAGCGATGGCGATCGCACAGTCATCACCGTGCCGCGCGGTCGGGCCCATGACAGTCAGCCGGGTGACGAAAACGAGGTGATCGATGCCGGCTTCATCAGCATCAACCGGCTGAACTGGTTTGGCGAGACACGGCTGGACGAACGGTTTCTGGACGGGATCCCGCGCCAGCGGCAAACTGGCTGACCTGGGGTCTGCGCGTCGTCATCCGATCACCAACCTGTCAGCGGTTAAATCAAGCCAATCCACTACCTATGCTTGAAGCCGCCGCTATTTCATTCCACATCGGTGAGGATGAAGGGCGAGACAGGAGAACGGCGGCGGCATCTGCTGTGGGCTTTGCCCGCATCGCTGATCCTGCATGCGCTCATCGCGGCGTTTCTGGTCTATGGCCTGCCGAGACCCGAGCAGCAGCCGGTTCAGCAGGAACAGCCCGTCAATGTCGCGATCGTGCCGCCACCCGAGAAGCCCAAGCCGAAACCTGCTCCAAAGCCACCTGAGCCGACACCTGAAAAGAAGGCTGAAAAGCCGCCTGAACAAAAGCCGCCTCCGGAACCGCCGAAGCCGCCAGACGACCAGGTTCTGAAGCGCGTTTTCCAGTACGGCCAGAAAGATACCGGGCCGGAGAAATCGCTCGACGGAAGCAGCGCTAAGCCCAGCACGCCGTCGCCGGCCAAGGATGAGGCGGTGAAGCCGCCTGTAGCACCGACACCCACGCCGCCCCAGCCCGCCCCGGCTGCAACGCCACAGCAGAAGGCGGAGCCCAGCAAGCCTGACGAGAAGCCAGCCACCGCTGCGCCGGACGAAAAGCCCGCGCAAAGCGAGGAGAAGCAGGCGACCGAGGAAACCGACAAACAGCAGCCGGACAAACAGGAACCCGCACCGCAACCCGCCGAAAAGCAAGCCGTCGTGACGCCAAAGCCATTGGCGGCTGAGATCGGCGACAAGCCGGCGCCTCCAGCCTCGACTGGAAAGGCAAAGCCCAAAGCCAAACCTGCCAAGACAATGACGTTCAAGCCCGCAAGAGCTTTCAAAGCGCCGATCGGGAATGCTGGAAGGTCAAATCCCACCAACGACGACGTTGCAGGATCACCGATCTATTCCGGCCTTCCGGGCGTCAGAAAGCTTTACTCGCAAGGGGCAACCGGCAATGCGTTCGCTACAAGCTCCATGGAGAATGTTCCGCGCGGTCAACGCGTGGCCACCCTTTGCGGCAACGTTCTGAGCCGGGAACTGCAAACTGCCGACTATACGGTCAAATGGGTGCCAACCATTACGCTGGACAAAGGCAATGTTCTCAATCCTCCGCAGGCCGCCTTCAGCACCAGAAACGCCTGGTACAACCTAAATTTCCGGTGCGAAGTCGACGCCGATGCGACGAGGGTCCTGTCCTTCAACTTCCGTGTGGGCTCATTGGTACCGCCTGGCGAACGGCCCAGCCGTGGATTCACAAAGTATCGTCTAAACTAGGCCGGCACACCAAACCTAGCCAATTGCCGGCTAACTTCTTGCCAGTCGGCGCAGACGAAATCGGCACCGGCAGCTGTCAGCCGCGCGGCGTGCTCGGCATAGGCATGGCCGCCACCGGTGTAGCCGATCGCCGTCATGCCTGCGGCGACCGCGCCCTGAATGCCGAAGGGCGAGTCCTCGATGACGATGCAGTCGGCCGCATTGGCGTCCATCCTGGTGGCGGCGAACTGGCTGATCCCAGGTCATGATGGGCCGGATCGTGGGCCGCCGCTTGTTGCGTCGCCCAGCACCTTGGTCGGGCTACCGCAGGGTATAATGATCCAAATCGACAAGCTGTCAGAGGCTAGATTGCGCAAATCCAATGCCTATGCTTGAAGCCGCCGCTATTTCATTCCACATCGGTCAGGATGAAGAGCGAGACAGGAGAACGGCGGCATCTGTTGTGGGCTTTGCCCGCATCGCTGATCCTGCATGCGCTCATCGCTGCGTTCCTGGTCTACAAATTCCCGGCGCCTCCCCAACAGCCGCAGCAGGAACAGGCGGTAAACGTCGCACTCGTGCCTGCGCCCGATCAGCCAAAGCCGAGACCCGCGCCGGCGCCGCCCCCAAAGGAGCCCAAGGCCGAAAAGCCGCAGGAAACGAAGGTTGAAAAACCGCCCGAGCAGAAAGTCGAAAAACCACGTCCGCCGGAAAAGCGACCTCAGAAGCCCTCGCCAGTTGAGGTTTTGAAGCCTGTTTTTCAGTTCGGCGACAAGGATACCGGCCCCAGGAAATCCCTGGATGGGGGCAGCGCTCTAGACAACTCGCCGTCACCGGCCAAGGATGATTCGAAGCCGCCTGTCGTGCCGAAGCAGGCGGAGAACCAATCCGCCACTCCGGTAGACTCCGAGGGCCGGCCAGATTCAACCAAGGCCGACGAGAAGCCGGCAACCGCGGCGAAGGACGCCGAGCCCACACAGGAGACGCAGGCAGCTTCAACCGAGGAGATAGATAAATCACAAGCAGCCAAACAGGAGGCGGAGAAGCAGGCGGCGCTCGATGCCGCCAAGCAACGGGGCGCGGCACCAGCGCCTTTGGCTGCCGATGGCGGCGGCAGCGAGATCGACCTTCCCACATCAGCCGATGCGCCGAAGCCCAAACCCACAAATGCGCCGAAGCCCAGCCCCTCAAAGCCCTCGAAGTCTGCATCTCGGAACGCTTCGGGCCTCCCAGGCGTCCGCAAGCTCTATTCACAGGGCGCTACCGGCGATGCGGTGGCCACGACCTCGAAGGGCGGCGTGCCTCGCGGCCAGCGTGCCGCCAAACTTTGCGCCAGCGCGTTGCAGCAGCAACTGCTGGGCGCCTCGTATTTCCCCGAGTTGATCCCAAGTGTTCCGCTGAAGGTCGGTAATATCCTCGACGCCCCGGATGTCGCCTTCCGCACGACAACCACATGGTACCATCTGGGCTTCCGGTGCGAGGTCGACACCGGTGCGACGAGGGTCTTGTCCTTCAATTTCCGTGTCGGGCCAGTGATCCCGGCCGACGAATCGGTCCGCCTTGGACTGCCTGTTCGCTGACAGATTAGGCCGGCACACCGAGCCCGGCCAATTGCCGGCTAACTTCTTGCCAGTCGGCGCAGACGAAATCGGCACCGGCAGCTGTCAGCCGCGCGGCGTGCTCGGCATAGGTATGGCCGCCGCCGGTGTAGCCGATCGCCGTCATGCCGGCGGCGACAGCGCCCTGGATGCCGAAGGGCGAGTCCTCGATGACGATGCAGTCAACGGGATTGGCG
>NZ_RZOL01000376.1:0-5974 GCF_004022985.1 Mesorhizobium sp. M7A.F.Ca.ET.027.02.1.1
GTCGAAGCCAATCATCGCGAGATCGATTGCCAGCCTTTCGGCGTCGCCTTCCGCTTGCGTCTCGCGCAGTTCGAATTCGCCGAAATGCTTTTTCAGCGACACGGCGACATCAGGCCAATGCCGTTTCAGCCGGCCCCCACCGGCAATCGGGTTGAGAACCACTCCAACTTTCAAGCAACCCTCCCGCAAGGATTCGAGGCGCTCGGCGCCTCGAATCCTTTGCCGGCATTGAAGACCGCACCGGGCGGCAGGGCAAGGCCGAATGTCCGCCGATGACGCCCATCGTGGCGGACAGGAAAATTTCGTTATCCCAGCTTGATCCCCGATAATCCCGTTATCCACAGGCCTCCGGCCATTCCCCAGGACCCTTACCCGGCGTACGTTAAACCCATCTCAGGCGGCTACCGATTATCAAGCCGAAAGGCGAAGTGAAAGGCGGATTTCCTGAGGCCCGTACGGCCCGAAGCGAGAGCAGGCTTGCCTGTTTCGAGGGACGGAGCCGAGACCTACGGGGCCGCGGAAAGCGTGCCAACGCCTACGGCGGACCGATGCTGCCATGAAGGACGGCAAAAACCTTCGATGGTGCGCAGGGCAAAGCCCGCAAGGGTGGAGACCGGCGTGGTCCCGAATGGACGCTGCTCTCGGGTGGCGGACTGGCAGGACCGTCAAAATCAAGGCCGGCAAGGCGCGACGACTTTACGGAAGTTGCTGCCGCGACCGTGTCCTGATCTGACAGGGAGGCGCTGGGAGAAATCCCGGCGCCGACTGCCTTTTTGCCCCTCGATATCCTTCGCCGGCGATCTCGCGGGCGCCGCTTCACCGCGCGCCAAAATCAGTTAGTATCCCAGCGTCAGAGTCTGTTTTCAGGCGGACTCTTCGAGGGGGACACTTCATGACGCTCATCCAGAAGCTTGCCGTCGCCTATGCCTTCCTGTTCTTCGGCGTCGTCGCCATCGGCTACATACCGGCGTTCAACGACGCCGACGGCAATCTGTTCGGCCTGTTCTCGCTGCAATGGTATGACGACCTGCTGCACGCCTTCTCCGGCGTCTGGGCTCTGGCCGCCGCCTTCATCTCGCACCGCCAGGCGGTGTTCTATTTCAAGCTGTTCGGTTCGGTCTACCTGTTCGACGGCGTGCTCGGGCTGATCACCGGTTCCGGCTGCCTCGATGCCGGTATCTTCATCAACGGCTTCCGCTCCCTCAACGATATCGAATTCCCGGCCCGCTTCTTCGCCAACCTGCCGCACCTCGTCATTGGTGGCTTCGCCGTCTATGTCGGCTTCCGGCTGGCCAGGCGCATACACGAACACTTCGCCACGGCCTGACTGGCCATGTTCCTGTTCCGCTGGCTGAAGCGCATCATCAAGACGATCCTCTGGCTGATCGTCCTTGTCATGCTCATCCCGATCGCCGGGCTGAGCTACGGCTTCCTGACGACGCCGTCGCTCGACAAGACGCCGCTGCCCGGAATTGCCGATGGCGCGCCGCCCAAGGCGCTGGCCGACAAGGTTCGCGCCGAGATCCCAGGCTACCAGCGGCCGGAGGAATCGACCTTCCTCACCTATCCGGAATGGGCGATCGTCTACGCCGCGCGCGAATATGCCGGCTTCGTCGACAAGGACCAGCCGAGCGGCTTCCCCTACTGGTCCTATGTCGGCCGCTTCTGGCAGGACTACGCCATGGTCATCCGCGCCAGTTCTCCCTACAAGTTCAACTACGCCAACCACCAGATGCTGGTCATCATCGGCACCAGCCACTCGATCGAGCATATATTGCAGTGGGCCTATGAGAACACGGTCGGCCGCATCACCGAGGCGACGACGGCAAAGCGCACCGCCGCCGACATCTATCAGGCCAAGGTGGCGGCGGACTATGCAGGGTTTCTCGACCAGGTGCCCTGGTATCAGTTCCCCTATGCCGACAAGCGCGCCGGCCTGTTTGCCGTGCAGCCGGCGCCGGGCGACAGCTCGATCCGGACCAGCGAACGCAAGCTGGCGTTCGGCCTCGCCGACACCATCAAGCAGGGCTATGCCGACCTGATCAAAAAGGCCCTCGCCGCCACGATGGACCCCGCCTTGCTCGACATCCATGTCTGGGCCAAGGGACCCGTCGGCGAAGCCACCCGCAACGAGCCCGACACCTTGCTCGAACGCGACATGGGCGCTGACGGCACCATCTTCGTCACCAGGCGCTATCAGGTCTTCACCGAAATGATCCCGCGCCTGATCGACAAGGGCGTCTCCTTCGTCGAGATCGGCGGCAATGACGAGATCATGGTCACCGTGCTCTCCACCGATACGATCGCCATCCCCGAAGGCATGCGCATCCTGTTCAGCTATCCGCTGCCGGCCGACCCGGCGATGCGCCGCACCGGTATGATCGTCGCCGTGCGCAAGCTGCATCTCGTGCTGCCGGCGCTGATCAAGGCCGGCGCCAGGCTTGAACACGTCTACGACTACTGAGGCCTTTCGGCCACGCCCGGCCAGGATCATGCATTTCCTGCGCTCCGCCACGCCCATTCCACAATCGCGGCCAAATCCCGCCTTGTTCGCGCGCGAAGGAATGGGAAGAAATGAATGGGCTGCCGGGGGCATCTCGAAGGGACAAGACCGTGATCAAGACCGCCCTTGTCGCCATGACCATTGTCGGCTGCGACTGCGACGCCAAGCTTTGCGAATATATCGGCGAGACGCCGGCCAAATGGTCGACCGTCGCCGAGTGCGAAGCGGCGATGAAGAGCCAGATGCTGCACGAGCGCAATTTCAATTATCCGCTCGTCTCCGGCATCTGCCGCACGAAGGGTTCGTCGTCCTCCTCGCAACTGGCCGCGACCGCATCGCGCCCGGAACTGAAGCCCGCCAGCCGGGTTGTCAGGACCGAAAGCCCATTGCCGCCTGAATTGAGCCACCGGCCAAGCGTCTCGGTCGGTTCGCCGACGACGGCCATGGAAGCCGATGCCGCCCGGCCCGTCGCCTATGAACAGGTGGTCGATGGCGGAACCGGTGTGCTCTATCGCACCAAGAACGGCTACGCCGTGGTCAAGACCGATCTCGGCCGCGCCGCCTCGGCAACCGCCGACGCCGCGAAACGCTCCGTGAACTGGCTGGCCGGATTGATGCCGAAAGGGCTTTAGGCCCGCCGGCGTTTGACGACCGCGTGATCAGGCAGGCACATAGGTCAACCTGATCACGTCGTCGCCTATCAGATCGCTGGCCACGAAGCGAAGCGGTGGCCGGGGGCCGGCGAAGAATGGCTTGCCCTGACCAAGCACGAACGGGTGGAAATAGAGTTGGTACGCATCGATAAGACCAAGGTCGGTCAGGCTTCGTGCCAGGTCCGGTCCGGAAACTGAAATCTCCCCGACGAGCTCAGCCTTAAGCCCACCTATCACCGCCTCGACGTCGTCCGCGACAAGTGTGGCGTTGGGGCCGACCGACTTCAGCGAGCGCGACACAACCCATTTCGGTTGGTTCCGCCACGCCGCCGCGAATTCGTGCGCCTCCGCGCTCCACTCAGGATGGTCTTCGTCCCAATAGCGCATGACCTCGTACATGCCGCGACCGTAAACACTGCCGCTCAAATTGCGCACTTGCTCCATCCAGTGACGAAAGATTGTCGGGCCTGACGGCATCTTCTGGTGGTCGACGTAACCGTCGAGGGACTGGTTCATTCTGAAAATGAGCTTCGCCATGCTGCAGGATCTCCACATCCGGATCGTTAGAATAACTTGAGCCGCCGTTACGCAAAAGTGTGGATCCCAACCGAAATTCAAACCGGGACACGACCCTAGTCCCGCTGCAACTTGACTTTCAGGCTCTGCCAGAACTTGTCGACCAGCGGCTTTTCGGTCGCTGCATCCTCACCGGCAATGCGGGTGATGAACAGCAGCCCCCGATCGGCAAGACCGACGCCGACGATCTCGAAATCGGCGGTGTCGGTGCGTGTCTTCACCTCGGCGTGGATGCCGGTCAATTCCTTGCCGTCGGCGAGTTTGCGCGTGGTCGGCTCCTGCGTCAGCGTGGCGCCGGCCTGCACCGATTCCTTGGTCATCTCCTGCAGCATCAGCTGGTTGAGCGACACCGGATTCATCGCGCCATATTCCTGCACCACGACGATCGTGCCGAGAGCCGACGCCATCAGATACTGCGTGATATCATCGCCGATATCGGTCTTGGTCACCGAAATGTTGCTGGGGTGAACGAAGGAGAAGACGCTGCCGGAAAAGGTGGCGAAGTCGTTGCGCTCGAGCGTCACCTTGCTCCGCTTGCCGCCAGGCAGGGTCACGTCTGCGCTCTCGCCGGGATCGATATCGACCGTCACACCATCGATGGTCAGCTTGAAGGCCTTGAGATCCTCGGCTCCGGCAGGGCCAGCGCACAGCGCGATGAGGATGAGTGCCGCGGCTGATACCTTGCGCATGAAGTCTCCTAAAGTCTACGCCACCCCGCTCAGCGCCTTGATGGCACGGTAGAAGGTCGAGGAAAACAGTTCCGTCGGGTCATACTGCCGCTTCGCCGCCAGGAAGGCCGGCAGTTCGGGATAGGAGGCCAGCAATTCCCTGGCCGTGTAATGCAGCTGGTAAGGCAGGAAGAAGCGCCCGCCATGCTTGATCGTCACGTCGATCAGCGCCCGCGTCAGCGCCCGCATCCTGGCATTGCCGTCGGCATCGGTCGGCTGGTTGATGTAGAGCACCAGCGAATAGGCCGGCTCCGGCGCGTAGGTCAGCGCCACATCCTCCTTGTGGACGATGCGCACCGAAGCATTGAGCACCGGCAGCGTCTGGTTGCGCAGGATCTCGCGCGCTTCCGCGATGAATTCGACATAGGCGGCACGTGGAATAAAATATTCGTGCAGGATGTCGGTTTCTTCCATCCGATCGTTGAAGAGATAGGGGACCGAATCGTGCATCGGGTTGTTGCGGGTGACGAGACAAGCCTCGCCCTCGGCCATGGCTGAGGTGCGCGCCACCGTGCAGCTTTCGAATTTCGGCTCCAGCGTCTTTTCGGTGAACCACTTCAACTCCTGGAACAGGCTGCCCCATTTCGCCAGGTTGATGATCACCCGCTTCAACCCGACCGAACCCGGCTCGCCGATCTCAGGCTGATCCGCCGGCGGCTGCTCCGCCACCTTGTCGTAACGATAGACGATCATGTCCTCGAGGAAATTGCCGGGCGCCGTCGACAGATGGCCGTAGAACAGGCCGATCTCCTTGTTCGGCTCCAGCACCTCGGCGAAGAATTTCGGAAAATCGTCCGATCTGATGATTTCGCGCGAGGTCCGGTAGACGGCGTTGTCGACGACATCGAGCGTCGCCTCCAGCACCACGCCGAACAGGCCGTAGCCGCCCACGACGTGCCGGAACAGATCGGTGTTCTCGGTCGGCGAGCAGGTGGTCACCGAGCCGTCAGCCAGCATCACTCGCATCGAGCGGATCGAGCCCGCCACCGAGCCTGCCTGGTGGTCCATTCCGTGCGCATTGACCGACAGTGAGCCGCCGACCGAGAAGATGTCGGTCGACTGCATCGCCTTCACCGCTAAGCGCGGATGCAGAAGGTTCTGGATGTCGTGCCAGCGCGCGCCCGGCTGCAAGGTCATGGTTTTGGCCGCCGCATCGACGGTGACTTTGTTGAACCTTCTGAGGTCGAGCACCAGCGCGTTGTCGTCGAAGGCATGCCCGCCCATCGAATGGCGGATGGCGGCCAGTGAGACTTTCAGGCCATTGGCACGCGCGAAGGCCAGCGCATTGGCGATGTGCTCGTCCTCGCTGATCTCGACGACGCCGTAAACCGGCGTCATCGACAGGCCGCTGGCATCGTTGATGTCGCCGCCTTTTGCCGACCAGGGCAGCGACGCGTCGAAGGCCGGCGCATTGTCCAGCGGCTTCAGAGGCAGCGCGAAGCCGTCTATATCGGCTATCCGTCCTGCGTTCTTCGGCCCCGAAGGCGCGCGCGCCAGCCGCGCCACCGTGTTGC
>NZ_RZOL01000377.1:0-5968 GCF_004022985.1 Mesorhizobium sp. M7A.F.Ca.ET.027.02.1.1
CGCGTCCTGGCCGCTGGCGACCCGGCCGGCGTGATCGCCGACCCGCGCGTCATCGAAGCCTATCTCGGCACGAGGAGATCGGCGGCGTGAACCCCATTCTCAGCGTCGAAGGCGTCACCGCCGGCTATGGCCGCGTCACCGTGCTGCACGATATCTCGCTGGAGGCCGGCCGTTTCGGCAATGTCGGCCTGTTCGGCCCCAACGGCCATGGCAAGACGACGCTGCTGCGCGCAGTCTCCGGGCTGCTGCAACCGAAGAGCGGCCGCATCGTGTTCGACGGGCAAGACATTGCCGGCCGCAGCGCACGCGCCATCGTCGGCGCCGGCCTGATCCATGTGCCGCAAGGCAACCGGCTGTTTCCCGATCTCTCGATCGCCGACTGCATGGCGCTCGGCGCCTATTCGCCAAGGGCCCGGCCGCATGAGGCGGAGAACCGCGAAAAGGTGATCAAGCTGTTTCCAAAACTGGCGGAGCGCTGGCGCCAGCGCGTGCGCACGCTGTCGGGCGGCGAGCGCCAGATGGTGTCGATCGGCACGGCGCTGATGAGCCATCCGCGCCTGCTGATCCTGGACGAGCCGACGCTGGGGCTGGCGCCCAAGATCAAGGACGAACTCTGCGCATCCGTCATGGACATTTCGCGCGGCGGCGTGCCGCTGATCGTCGTCGAGCAGGATATCGAATTCCTGCTGGAGCTGACGCAGCAACTCTACCTCGTCAACCATGGCGCGGTGGCGACCGAGATCAAGCCGGGCGAAAGCCTCGACCACGGCGAGATCATGTCGATGTATTTTGGCCATTAGGAAAATCCGAAGATGAGCGCATTGGCGGAAATCCTGTTCGGCGGCCTGTTCCAGGGCTCGCTCTACGCCATGATGGCGGTCGGGCTAGCGCTCGTCTGGACGACGATCGGCGTGTTCAATTTCAGCCATGGCGTGTTCATGATGCTGGGCGCCTACATCGCCTGGCAGCTGGTCGAACTCGGCCTGCCTGCGGCGGTCGCGTTTCCGATCGCCGTCGTCGTCATGGCCGGCGTCGGCTGGATCCTGCAGGCGAGCGTCGTGCGGCCGCTGATCGGCCGACCCAACATCGTGCTGGTCGTCGTCATCACCACGCTGGCGGCCGGGTCGCTGATCGAGAACGGCGCGCTGACCATCTGGGGACCGCGCTCGAAACAGATCCCGGCGCTGATCGCCGGCAACGCCACCATCGGGGGCGTCGGCGTCTCCCTGCACCAGATCGCCATCATCGTGATCACGCCGCTGATCCTGGCCGCACTTTGGGTGTTCCTCAACCGCACGCGGCTGGGGCTGGCGCTGCGCGCCGTGGCACAGAACGAAGATGCCAGCCACCTTGTCGGGCTGAACGTCACCGCGCTCTATGGGCTGGCCTTCGCCATTGCCGCTTCGCTGGCCGGGCTCGCCGGCATCTTCATGGGCGGCTACCGTTTCATGTCGCCGGTGATGGGCAGCGACCCGCTGCTCAAGGCGCTGATCGTCGTCGTTTTCGGCGGCATATCGAGCATATCGGGTCCGATCTTCGCCGCCTATCTGATCGGCTTCTTCGAGGCAGCCTGCAGCTATTATTTCGGCTTGTACTGGACGCCGGCACTGCTGTTCGGCGTGCTCATCCTGACCCTTATGGTGCGCCCCGAGGGCATCTTTGCCAGCCGCTCCCGAGGCCTAGCATGACCGACACGACATCGCTGATCGCGCCTGGCCACGCCGAGGCGGCAACCCCGATCGCTCCAGGCCGCACGCCGTGGAAGCAGGAGGCCATCGGCTTCGTGCTCGGCTTCGCGCTGCTGGCGCTGCTGCCGCTGATCTTCGGCGACACCTATGCCCGCCACATCCTGATCATGGCCTTCATCTATGCGATCGTCGCCTCGAACTGGGACCTCAGCCTCGGTTATGGCGGCGTCTTCAATTTCGGCCATCTGGCGCTGTTCGGCATCGGCGTCTATGCCTACAGCCTGCTGACCAAGCTGGCCGAATTCGACCCGTGGATCGCGCTGTTTGCCAGCGGTGTCATCGCAACCCTGGCGGCGATCCTGGTGACCATCCCGATCCTGCGGCTGAAGGGCATCTACATCATCCTGGTCACTTTCGGCTTCGCGCAGTTGGTGATGCAGGTGATCATCAGCCAGTCGGCCATCACCGGCGGCACGCAAGGGCTGGTGCGCATTCCCGGACTTTATATCTTCGACCACAACATGGTCCGCGACGGCAAGTTCGCCTATTTCTACATCGCGCTGGCACTGCTGGTGGCAAGTACGCTGTTCCTGCGCGTGTTCGTGCGCTCACGCGCCGGGGCCAGTATCGTCGCCTTGCGCGACAATGAGGAATACGCCATCAGCCGCGGCGTCTCGATCGTGCGCCAGCGCATGCTGACGCTTGCCGCGAGCGCCTTCTTCACCGGCATCGCCGGCGCCTTTTACGCCGCCTACCAGCGCAATGCCTCGATCGACGTCTTCGGCATGAGCCTCGCGACCATCATCCTGTCGACGGTGCTGCTTGGCGGCACCAGCACCATCTACGGCGCCATCGTCGCCTCCTTCGTGCTGACGATCTTCGCCGAATGGATGGCCGATTTCGGCGCGTGGCGGCCGATGATCACGGCGGTGCTGATCATCGGCGTCATGCTGGCCTACCCGAGCGGCCTGGTCGGCATGATCAAGGCTTCATGGGGCGCCGTCGCCGGACGCCTGAAGCGCCCGGGCTGATCGGCTCGGAATAGCGGCTCCGCCTCAGCGGATGCCGCACCAGTCGATGACCGAAGCGGCGATCACCTTGGCGGTCTCGACCACCGATTCGACCTCGACATATTCGTCGGAACCGTGAAACCCGTCGCCTGACGGCCCGAAGATGACACCGTCGACGCCGGCGCCGGCATAGTGCGCGGCATCGCACACGGCGACGAAGCCGCGCGCCTGCGGCGCCTTGCCGACCATGGCCTTGCGCTTCATCAGCGATGTCACCAGCGGATGATCGACCGGCGTGTTCATCGGCGGGAAATACAGCCCGCCGAGCTCCCATTGGATCGCAGGCGGGTTGTCGCGCAGCCACGCATCGGTCTGGGCGAAATGGTGGACGAACGTCTCGAAATCGCGGCGGTAGTCGGCCGAGTTCTCATCGGGCAGGAATTTCATGTCGAGATCGAGCACCGCGACGTCGGGAATGATGGCCGGGTTGGTCATGACGATCGGCAGGCCGTGCTGGCCAAGGCCGGTTCCGCCATGCATGACGCCGATGTTGATCGTGTTCATGCCGAGCGGCAGCAGCGGATGCGATTTCGCCCGCGTCCGATCCAGCTCATACTGGCGCACGGCGGCGATGAAGCGGGCGGCGATCTCAATGGCGTTGACGCCCGGCTCGAGCCGGTCCTTGTCGTGGCGCTGCGGATAGATCTCGTTGTAGCGCAGCGCCGAATGGGCGTTGCGCCCGCGGATCGTCACCCGCGCCCATTCGAGCCCGCCTTCGACCGGCAGGACATCGCCCCAGGTTGGTTCGGCGACCAGCACCGCCTTGGCGAGCTTGCCCTTCTTCACCGCGTCCATGGCGCCGAAGCCGCCGGCTTCCTCGTCGACGACCGAGTGGATGGCGAGCCGGCCCTGCAACGTGATGCCCGCCTTGCGGATCGCGCGCGCGGCGGCGATGCAAGCGGCGACGCCGCCCTTCATGTCGACCGCGCCACGGCCATAGAGGCGGCCATTGGTGATCTCGCCGCCGAACGGATCGACCGACCAGTCCTTCATCGCCCCGACCGGCACCACGTCGATATGGCCGCACAGGATCAGGCTGCGGTCCTCGTCTCCCGCCCATTCGCCGACCAGATTGGGTCGGCCGGGCAAGGCATCCCATTGCTCGGTCTTGAAACCGTCCTGCTTGAGGATCGGTTCAAGCAGCGCCTGGACATCCGCCTCGCGGTTGATCGCCGGGTTGGGCTCGAATTTGGGATTGACCGAAGGGATGCGAACCATGTCGCGGGTCAGCCCGATCAACCAGTCGCGATCGGTCTCGATCTCAGCCTGCACGGCATCGATGGTGGTCTGGTTGTCGGGCATCGTCGCTTCCTTCTCTGCGTCGCGGCGCTTTGCATCGCTGCACTGGGCGCAACGACACTATTTCCTTGTGGTTTTGGTTTTGGCGGCGTCGTCGGCCGATGACGACAGGACGGTATCGAGCGTGACCGCATTGGCACTGCGGATCTTCTCGATGTCCTCGATGCGCTTGCGCACCCCGGCGCCGTGGCCTTCCAGCGCGTGGGCGAACACGGTTTCCATCTGGGCAACGGCCGTCGCCAGCGTGTCGAACGGCGAGTTGGCGTCGATCGCGGCAACCATGGTCAGGTCCGCTATGTCAGATATCGGCGACAGCCAGACATCGGTGAACAGCAGGATGGAGACGCCGCGCTCCTTGGCCTGCTGGGCAAAGCTCACCACGTCCGACTGATAGCGCCGGTAGTCGAACACGACGAGGAGGTCGCGCTTGCCAAGGTCGATCAACAGGTCGAAATCGGCGGGGCTCAACGAACCGATGTCGCGCACGCCGGAGCGGAACTGCAGGAGGTAGCCGGCCAGCATGGAGGCGATATGCCGGCTGAACCGGCCGCCCAGCAGCACGACCTGGCCCTTGCTCTCGAGCAGCATGTTGACGGCGCGCGTGTAGGCCTGCACCGGCACTGCCGTGCGCGTGCGCTCCAGGCTGTCGGAAACCGAATGGAAATAGGCAAGTGCGGTGCCTTCGCTGGAGCCGCCCGGACGCTTGGCCTCCATCATCAAAAGCGGCGAATGCAGCCTGGATTCGACTTCGGTGAGCAGGCGTGCCTGGAAATCGGCAAAGCCGACATAGCCAAGCTTGCTCATCAGCCGCGTCACGCTCGGGTCGCTGACGCCGGCGCGCCGTGCCAGCCGGGTCGCGGTGCCCAGCCCCGACATCGGATAATCAGCGAGCAGGACCTGGACGATCTTCTCTTCCGCGGAGGTGAACGCCACGGTCGTATTGGCCAGTTCTTCGCGGATCGACATTGTCATCGCCCATGGCCGACGGAAAGACGATTATCTTACAATTTCATACATGTTTGTCAAATTTGGAACTTCTCTTACAGAGCAATCGAGAGTTCGGCATGACTTGCTATCCCATGGCAGCCAAGCCAATCGTGCAACACATCCACGTAGGCTCGAACGAGGGCTGGCGTCTATTTGAAGCTGGCGATGGGCAGGAACTTGACCGCGGAACCGGTGAAGCGCCGGTGATCGGAGGTCTGTCCTCGCGGCTGGAATCCATCGAGATAGATGTGCTCCGGCGCTGTGCGGATGAGATTGGCGGCAATGACGGGCGCCGCCGCAGTGCTAGCTTCGCCGGCGATGCCACGATCTGTCTCAATCGGCCGGGACAACGCTGCCGGCACGATGACCGCGGTGGCTTCGGGATCGAGATTTGGCTGGACACGGTCGGCCTTCGGGCTGGTCCTGACGCGATCTTCGGGCTTCGATTGGGCAACCGAGACCCGCTGGCCGGCCAACCCATTGTGGCCGTCATCGGCGCGGTTCAAGGCCAGCAATGCAGCGACCGCATCGCCTGATTTGTCTGCTTCAAGCTGGCGCGTCGGGCTTTCCGGTCGCCATGTCGGCAACGGGATGTTGAACGCCACCATGTCCGGCGCGCCGCCCGCGGGACCGGCCGACTTGCCCGAGGGAATTTCAGCATCGGTTGCTGTTGGATTGGCCAGTTCGGCCCGCGCGGTGGAAGCGTTGGCTGCTGCAAGCGGCGCGAGTTGCGGGGTCGGAATGCTGGTCGTGGACCCGCTGCGCGGGGCGAAGGCTGGCAGCGGCACCGAGCCCGGCGCCATGGCCATGACGATCGCTTCAGGCGTCTTCCCTTCCGGTCCAATCGGCGATTCTTCGGCCCTATCGACGGAAGCCATCTGGATGTCGGCGCGCTGGGCATCCTGCGGCGGCACGATTGCGATG
>NZ_RZOL01000378.1:0-5958 GCF_004022985.1 Mesorhizobium sp. M7A.F.Ca.ET.027.02.1.1
ATGCGGGCGCCGAGCGGATCGTTCATCAGCGGTCCGAAGACGTCGACGCGGCTAGAATTGCCTTGCGCCTGCACGACCAGCAAAGGTTTGCCGCCATAGTGCTTGGCCGGCACCAGCAGGAAACGCGGCGTGCCGCTGAACGAATTCAGCTCATTGGCCATCTGGTACGGTTTGAAGGCTGGGTCCTTGCTGGCGATCCAGCATTTGTGGGCAGCGATCGCCACTTGTTCCATAGCCAGCAGCGCAGCACTTTTGCCTGAGGGAACAGGCGTGCTCTTTGGCGTCGACTGGCAGGATGCCAGCACAAAGCCCGCCGCGGCGACCAGCGCGATCGTCTTCGACTTGATCAAGCGGCACCCATCTCAAGCTCGGACAGAAAAATCTTCAAACCATCGGTCATCTCGCCCCACACCCGCGACAATGCCGGGTGTTGCGAGGCGATCTGCTGGTAGGCGTCGAATTTCGGATAGGCGTCGAGCAGGTCGTGGCGTCCCGTCATCGCGCGGAGATTGTTGAAGATGAACCGTGTCGGCGTCAGCCAGGCATCGGCGAAGCTGATGTCGTCGCCGAGTGCGAAGGGCCCTTGCGCCATGCGCGCCTCGATCGCCGCCAGTCCATGATGCAGGCGGGCAAATTGGGCGTCGATCTCGACATTGTTGCGCTTCGGCACGAAATGGAGCTCGAAAAGCTTCATCGTTGGGGTCAGCACGTCGAGATCGGTGATGCGGGCGAACATGCGCACCAGCGCGCGGTCCTTGGAATCGGGCGGCAGCAGCGCCGGCTCCGGAAACCGTTCCTCGAGATATTCGGCGATGACCACCGATTCGACGATCGTCTCGCCCGAGCCGGTGATCAGCACCGGAATCCGGTTCATCGGCGAGATGGCGCGAAACTCTTCCGGGATGGGAAAACCGGGCGGCGGCGCGATGATCTTGAGCGGTACGTCCTTGATGTAGGCCAATGCCCGCACGATCGACGAGTAGGGCGACAACGGCCGCGAATAGAGTTTCATGACCGTCTCTCTCCCCAATGAACCAGACTTGCTCCAAAGAGACAGGAATGTCCGGCTGTTTTCAAGCTGTTCGCTTCGATATCGTCAGGCGGCGATGCCGAGGGCGCTCTCGAACAGTCCGCGGCCGTCGGTACCGCCATGGGCTGCTTCGATCAGGTTTTCCGGGTGCGGCATCAGCCCGAGCACATTGCCTTGGCTGTTGACGATGCCGGCAATGTCGTTGATCGAGCCGTTGGGGTTGGTGCCCTCGGCATAGCGGAACACCACCTGGCCTTCGCCTTCGATTCGGGCAAGCGTGTCGGCGTCGGCGAAATAATTGCCGTCATGATGCGCGACCGGCGAGCGGATGATCTGGCCCGGCTGATAGCGGCGGGTGAACATGGTATTGGCGTTGGTGATCTCGAGTTTCACCTGCCGGCAGACGAATTTCAGCGAGGTGTTGCGCATCAAGGCGCCCGGCAACAGGCCGGCCTCGACCAGGATCTGGAAACCGTTGCAGACGCCGATGACCGTAACGCCGGCGGCCGCTTTTTCGGCCACCGCCCGCATGACCGGCATGCGCGCGGCGATCGCGCCGCAGCGCAGATAGTCGCCGAAGGAAAAGCCGCCCGGAATGGCGATCAGGTCGACATCGGGGATTTCGGTATCGGTCTGCCAGACGGTGACCGGGGGTGTTCCCGAAATCTTGGTCAACGCCGCGATCATGTCGCGGTCGCGGTTGAGGCCGGGCAGGAGGACGACGGCTGATTTCATTTTGGTTCGTAAGGCCTCTGGGCTTCGGCGAGCTCGCGCAGGTCGAGACGCTGCTCAATCCGTTCAAGACGTTGATCGATACGGCCTGTTATCGCGTAGATATTGTTGACGTCCGTTTGCGTGCTCAACGCCTGCAACCTGATCGCGACAATCTCGTGCTTGACTTCGCCCAGGCCACTCTCAAGTCGATCCATTCGTGAATGGATTTTCTTGACAAGCTCGTACATCAGTTCATTCGTGACTTCAGGCATACGTGCCTCCGGCACAACCTTAGGTAAGCGTCACACTATAATTCTCAATCACCGTGTTCGCCAGCAGCTTGTCGCACATGGCCTTGAGGTCCGCTTCGGCCTTGGCCTTGTCGCTTTCCGCCAGCTCGACGTCGAACACCTTGCCCTGCCGCACCGTGCCGACGCCGCCGAAGCCCAGGCCGGACAGCGCGTGTTCTATCGCTTTGCCTTGCGGGTCGAGCACGCCGTTCTTGAGGGTGACGGTAATGCGGGCCTTGATCACGCTGGACATGCTCCTGTTCTGAGTATCGGGAGGCAAGCCGCGATCAGTGCGGCTTGCCTTTGAGGCCGTCGGTCGAGGCGACAAGCACCGGGCCGGTTGGGCGCGGCGGTTCGTTCTCGTTCATGATGCCGAGGCGGCGGGCAACTTCCTGGTAAGCCTCGACGAGGCCGCCCATGTCGCGGCGGAAACGGTCCTTGTCGAGCTTGTCCTGCGTCGCCACGTCCCACAGGCGGCAGGAATCCGGCGAGATCTCGTCGGCGACGACAATGCGCATCATGTCGCCTTCGAACAGCCGGCCGCATTCGATCTTGAAGTCGACGAGCTGGATGCCGACGCCCATGAACAAGCCAGAGAGGAAGTCGTTGACGCGGATGGCCAGCGCCATGACGTCGTCGATCTCCTGCGGGCTCGCCCAGCCGAACGCGGTGATGTGCTCTTCCGACACCATCGGATCGTCGAGCGCGTCGGCCTTGTAATAGAATTCGATGATCGAGCGCGGCAGAACGGTGCCTTCCTCGATGCCGAGCCGCTTGGACAGCGAACCGGCGGCGACATTGCGTACCACCACTTCGAGCGGAATAATCTCGACTTCCTTGATCAGCTGCTCGCGCATGTTCAGCCGGCGGATGAAATGGGTCGGAATGCCCATGCGGTTCAAATGGTTGAAGATGTACTCGGAAATGCGGTTGTTGAGGACGCCCTTGCCGTCGATGACCTCGTGCTTCTTCTTGTTGAACGCGGTGGCGTCATCCTTGAAGAACTGGATAAGCGTGCCCGGTTCGGGTCCCTCATAGAGTATCTTGGCCTTGCCTTCATAAATGCGGCGGCGATTTTTCATCTGGATTTTTCTCTGGGGTTCCGGACAGGGCGGTATCAGACCATTTCCTGTCCGTCTGCCTGAAATAAGTGCGGCTACGGTAGGGTTCAATGCCGGGTCTATCCCAATCACATCGTTTGCTCAATCGGCAAATCCTTCCAATCAACCGCTTTCGGGACTGAAATGCCGCAGCGCAGCATTCGATGAAGCGTATTGACCGACCCGCGACCTTTTGGTTTGTGCTTTGGCAACGCACATATTCACCGCCAACGAATCGAATTTGACCGGAGGGACGCCATGAGCAGCATGAAAGACCGCGAAGAGGGCTTTGAGCGTAAATTCGCATTCGACGAGGAGCTTCGGTTCAAGGCCTCGGCGCGCCGCAACAAGGCGCTCGGCCTGTGGGCCGCCGAAAAGCTCGGAAAGTCCGGCGCTGATGCCGACGCCTATGCCAAGGAAGTGGTTATCTCCGACATCGAGGAAGCCGGCGACCACGACGTGTTCCGCAAAATCCGCGGGGATTTCGACGCGGCCGGCGTCGAGCAGTCGGACCACCAGATCCGCCGCACCATGGACGAACTGATGGCGCAGGCGATCGAGCAGATCAAGAACACCTGATCCGGGCCATGCGCTGATCCCGGCCATACGCTGGACCAATCGACCGCCCGGCCTATCCGGGCGGTTTTTCTTTGCCTTTGTCGCGGTTTCCGGCTGAAACTGCCGGAGTTAACAAGGAAAGTATCCATGTCCCTGAAGTCCCGCCTCGCGGCCGACGAAACGCTGTTCACCGCATGGTCCGGCGTGCCGGATGCCTTGACCGTCGAAATCGTCGCCAAGCAGGGTTTCGATGCCGTCACGCTCGACATGCAGCATGGCGGCCATCACGAAGACAGCGTGCTGCGTGGCCTGGTGCCGGTGCTCGCTGCCGGCAAGCCGGCGCTGGTGCGCATTCCCGTTGGCCGTTTCGACATGGCAAGCCGCGCGCTCGATTTCGGCGCCGAGGCAGTCATCGCGCCGATGGTGAATTCGGTTGCCGATGCAAAACTGTTCGCCGCCGCCATGAAATACCCGCCGCTCGGCGAGCGCTCCTGGGGTCCGACCTACGCTTTTCCGCGCCACGGCCAAGGCGACCAGGCCGACTGGCTGCGCGACACCAACCAGCGCACGATGGCCTTCGCCATGGTCGAGACGCGTGCCGCCCTCGATGCGCTCGATGGCATCCTCGACACGCCCGGCATCGACGGCATCTTCCTCGGCCCGTCGGATTTCTCGATCGCCTGGAGCAATGGTGCGACCGTCAATTCGACGCTGGAAAGCATGATGGAGACGGTGGCATCGGTGGCCGAGCGCACCCGCAAGGCCGGCAAACATGCGGCGATCTACGTTGTCGAGCCGGCAATTGCCGGCCGGGTCGTGTCGATGGGCTATCGCCTGCTGGCCATGGGCTCCGAGCATTCGCTGATCGGGCTTGGGGCAAAAACGCTGATCAAGAGCGTCCGCGATTCGATCGGGTCCTGAAGACGCTCAAGGTTTCAGATCCGTCAGGAATTTGGCGAAGGTCATTGAACCTTCGGGCCAAGGACCAAAACCTGAATCCGGGTTGAGATGACCGGTCTCACCGGCATCGATGAACAGCGAACCCCAGGCGCCGGCGATGTCCTCCGCGACATCGAAGGCGCAGAACGGATCGTTGCGGCTGGCGATCACGATCGAGGGAAAGGGCAGCGGCTCACGCGGATAGGGGCCGAAGGTCATCAGGTGCCTGGGCCTGATCTCGGGATTGGCGACGTCGGGAGGTGCCACGAAGAAGGCCCCGGCAACCGGCTTGCGGAACTGCGTAATGGCTTGCACTGCAGCGGCGACACCGAGCGAGTGCGCCACCAGGACGACCGGCCGCTCGGCCTCGTTGACCGCCTCGGCAACGCTCGCCGTCCAGTCCTCGCGAACCGGCTTCGACCACTCGGCCTGTTCGACGCGGCGCGCCGTCGACAGTTTCGACTGCCAGCGGCTCTGCCAATGGTCGGGGCCGGAATTGGTGTAGCCCGGTACGATGAGAATATCTGCTTCCTTGACCTTCATGGCGCTGAGATAGCGAGCGGCATCGCTTCGTGCAACCAGCAGGAACGACGCTTTTGATCACAATAGTGAACACCATGTTCGCTTCTTCGCGTCTTGTGTGAACGATGCCGATGGACGATCTGTGGTCAGGAAAAGAAACAGCCGTGCGCGGGAACCCTGACTTTGGAACTGACACGACGTACAATGATCGGCGGAGTGGGGCTTCTCGCCTTGGGAGCTTCATCGCAGGCCGGTCGAACGGAGCATTCGATGAGCGAGTTGCCTTTTGCCGCCACCACCCCGGTCAGCGTTGCCCGCGTCGGGCTGAAGGCGCGCGACGCGGAAAGCCTTGCCGCCTATTACCGCGAAATTGTCGGTCTGCAGGAGTTGAGCCGTGCCGATGGCGCGATCACCCTGGGCGCCGCCAACCGTCCGTTGTTGGTGCTTGAGCAGGACGCTTCAGCCAAGCCGGATGATCCGCGCAGCGCCGGGCTGTTCCACACCGCCTTCCTGCTGCCCAGCCGCGCCGACCTCGGCCGCTGGATCAACCACGCCATATCAAACAAGATCGCGATCGAGGGCGCTTCCGACCATCTGGTCAGCGAAGCTCTGTACCTGACCGATCCCGAAGGCAATGGCATCGAGATCTATGCCGACCGCCGTGCGCAGGACTGGAAGTGGAATGGCGACAAGATTGCCATGGCGACAGAACGGCTGAACATTCCGTCCGTCGTTGCCGAAGTGCCGGCGGGTGATGCCGGCTGGCAGGGGACGCCGGAAAACAGCATCGTCGGCCATGTCCACC
>NZ_RZOL01000379.1:0-5931 GCF_004022985.1 Mesorhizobium sp. M7A.F.Ca.ET.027.02.1.1
ACCCTGCGGCGCACGGCGTTTTGCGCCTTGTGCTGGAGCTGGACGGCGAAGTCGTCGATCGCGTCGATCCGCATATCGGGCTCTTGCATCGCGGCACCGAAAAGCTGATCGAGGCCAAAACCTACCTGCAGGCGATTCCCTATCTCGACCGGCTCGACTATTGCGCGCCGATGAACCAGGAGCACGCCTTCGCGCTCGCCGCCGAGCGCCTGCTCGGCATCGAAGTGCCGAAGCGCGGCCAGCTGATCCGCGTTCTCTACTGCGAAATCGGCCGCATCATGTCGCACATCCTCAATGTGACGACGCAGGCGATGGACGTCGGCGCACTGACGCCGCCGCTATGGGGCTTCGTCGAGCGCGAAAAGCTGATGGTGTTCTATGAGCGCGCCTCGGGTTCGCGCATGCATGCCGCCTATTTCCGTCCCGGCGGCGTCCACCAGGACCTGCCGCAGAAACTGGTCGAGGACATCGGCAAGTGGATCGACCCGTTCCTGAAGTCGATCGACGACCTCGATCAGCTGCTGACCGGCAACCGCATCTTCAAGCAGCGCAATGTCGACATCGGCATCGTCTCGCTGGCCGATGCCTGGGCCTGGGGTTTTTCGGGCGTGATGGTGCGCGGTTCGGGTGCTCCCTGGGACCTGCGCAAGTCGCAACCCTATGAATGCTATTCGGAAATGGATTTCGACATTCCGATCGGCAAGAACGGCGACTGCTTCGACCGGTACCTCGTGCGCATGGAAGAAATGCGCCAGTCTGCGAAGATCATGCGCCAGTGCGTCGATCTCCTGCTCGGCAAGGAAAGCACCGGGCCGGTGTCGAACCTCGACGGCAAGGTGGTGCCGCCCAAGCGCCAGGCGATGAAGCGCTCGATGGAAGCGCTGATCCATCACTTCAAGCTCTACACCGAGGGTTATCGCGTGCCGGCCGGCGAGGTTTACGCCGCGGTCGAGGCGCCGAAGGGCGAATTCGGCGTCTATCTGGTTTCCGACGGCTCCAACAAGCCCTACCGCTGCAAGCTGCGCGCGCCGGGTTTCGCGCATCTGCAGGCGATGGATTTCCTCTGCCGCGGCCACATGCTGGCCGACGTCACCGCCGTTCTCGGCTCCCTCGACATCGTGTTTGGTGAGGTCGATCGCTAAATGTCAGTCCGCCGTCTCGCAGAAGCCAGCGTCCAGCCAGCATCCTTCGCCTTCAACCGGGCGAACGCGGCTGCGGCGAAGCAATGGATCAAGAAGTACCCGAAGGGCCGTGAGCAGTCGGCCATCATTCCCTTGCTGATGATAGCGCAGGAGCAGGAAGGCTGGGTGACGAAGGCGGCCATCGAGACGATTTCCGACATGCTCGGCATGCCGCGTATCCGCGGGCTCGAAGTCGCGACCTTCTACACGCAGTACCAGTTGAATCCGGTCGGCACGCGTGCGCATATCCAGGTCTGCGGCACCACGCCCTGCATGCTGCGCGGTTCGGAAGCGCTTATGGATGTCTGCCGCTCCAAAATCCATCACGACCAGTTCCACGCCAACGACAAGGGCACCTTGTCCTGGGAAGAGGTCGAATGCCTTGGCGCCTGCGTCAACGCGCCGATGGTCATGATCTTCAAGGACACGTTCGAGGATCTGACGCCGGAACGCCTGGCTGAAATCATCGATCTCTATGACGCCGGCAAGGGTGCTTCGGTGGAACCGGGGCCGCAGAACGGCCGCACCGGCTCCGAGCCGGCCTCCGGCCTCACCACGCTGAAGAGCGAAAAGGCGATCCTCAAGTCGACCCGCGAAAGGGAGGCCAGGGAGGCCGCCAAGGCCGCCAGGGCGGCGCCCGACGCGATCATCGCGGCGCCTGTGCCGGGGCCGGCCGCGGCCCCTGTCGCACCGTCCAACACCAGCAAGCCGAAGACCGACACCCCTGAAACCAGCCCGGCATTGAAGACGCCTTCAAAAACCAAGGTCGCGCCGGCGGTTGAAAAGGCGGCGAGCGTTGCCGCGCCGCTGCATTCGGCCGCCAACGCCAACAAGGCGGACTCCAAGGTCGAGCAGGTTTCCAAGCAGCGCAGCGGCCCGATAATCAAGGCCGAGCCGGCATCCGCCTTCAAGGCGCCGGAGGTCAAGGTACCGGCCGCCAAGACGGTCAAACCGTCGCTCGGGGACAAAAACCGTCCAGCCGGCATCGATAAACCGGCACAGGTCGACGACCTGAAGCTGATCTCCGGCGTCGGCCCCAAGATCGAGGGCATCCTGCATACGCTCGGCATTTTCACCTTCGCGCAGGTCGCGTCGTGGAAGAAGGCCGAACGCGAGTGGGTGGATGGCTATCTCTCTTTCCAGGGCCGCATCGATCGCGACGACTGGGTCAAGCAGGCCAAGGCGCTCGCCAAGGGTGGCGTCGCCGAATACATCCGCGTCTTCGGCAAGAAGCCGGTCTGAGGGACGAAAAATGCTTCAGGACAAAGACCGCATCTTCACCAATATCTACGGCCTGTTTGACAAGTCGTTGGCCGGCGCGATGGCGCGCGGCGCCTGGGACAACACGCCCGGCATCGTTGCCAAGGGCCGCGAGTGGATCGTCAACGAGATGAAGGCGTCGGGCCTGCGCGGCCGCGGCGGCGCCGGCTTCGCGACGGGCCTCAAATGGTCATTCATGCCCAAGCAGAGCGATGGCCGGCCGAGCTATCTCGTCATCAATGCCGACGAATCCGAGCCCGGCACCTGCAAGGACCGCGACATCCTGCGCAACGACCCGCACACGCTGGTCGAGGGCGCGCTGCTTGCCGGTTTCGCCATGGGCGCGATTGCCGCCTACATCTATGTGCGCGGCGAGTTCATCCGCGAGCGCGAGGCGCTGCAGCGCGCGATCGAGGAAGCCTATGAGGCCAAGCTGATCGGCAAGAACAACACCTCCGGCTATGATTTCGACATCTACATGCACCACGGCGCCGGCGCCTATATCTGCGGCGAGGAGACTGCACTCCTCGAAAGCCTCGAAGGCAAGAAGGGCCAGCCGCGGCTGAAGCCGCCATTCCCGGCCAATGTCGGCCTCTATGGCTGCCCGACCACGGTCAACAATGTCGAATCGATCGCGGTCGCGCCGACCATCCTGCGCCGCGGTGCGGCCTGGTTCTCGTCCTTCGGCCGGCCCAACAATGTCGGCACCAAGCTGTTTTGCATCTCCGGCCACGTCAACAATCCGTGCACGGTCGAAGAGGCGATGTCGATTCCGTTCCGCGAGCTCATCGAGACGCATTGCGGCGGCATTCGCGGCGGCTGGGACAATCTTTTGGCGGTCATACCGGGCGGCGCCTCTGTGCCGCTGGTACCGGCCGAGCAGATCATCGACACGCCGATGGATTTCGACGCGCTGCGCGACCTCAAATCCGGCCTTGGAACCGCGGCTGTCATCGTCATGGACAAGTCGACCGATGTCGTGAAGGCGATCGCGCGGCTTTCCTATTTCTACAAGCACGAGAGCTGCGGCCAGTGCACGCCATGCCGCGAAGGCACCGGCTGGATGTGGCGGGTGATGGAACGGCTGGTGCGCGGCGAGGCGCAGAAGCGCGAGATCGATATGCTGCTCGACGTCACCAAGCAGATCGAGGGCCATACGATCTGCGCGCTTGGCGACGCGGCGGCATGGCCGATCCAGGGACTGATGCGGCATTTCCGCGGCGAAGTGGAGCGGCGCATCGACGAGTTTTCGCGCAATGCGCACCGGGCCGAGCCTGTGATGGTGGCGGCGGAATAGAAGAATGTTTACGCGGGCGGAAGTCCGCAGCGAAGGGCGGGGCGAACGAAGAAACGACCAGGAGAACTCTATGGCGCCGTATTCGAACCCGCTGATGCCCAATTTGGACCAGATCGAGAAGATGAACCAGGACTTGACCAGGATGATGCCGAAGGAGATGGCCAGCGCCGTCAACCTTTTCGTGCATCCTGTGGCGGGTGCGGCGGCGATGTCGGCGCTTGGCCTCGGGCTCGCCAATCATGCTTTCGGCGTCTGGCTGGGCGCGCTTTCAGGCGCGGCAGAAGCCTCGCAGCGGCTGCTGCAGCCGATCGTCGATGATTTCGAGGCGCGCGTCGCGCAGTTCGAAGATCCAAGTCCTTCCTCCACCAAGGCGCGGGCGACGGCGAAAACCATGATCGCGGAGGCGCAGTCCTTCGCCCGGGAGGTCACCGATATTGCCGCCAAGGAAGCCGCCACTGCCGTGCCGGCCGCAAATGCGGCTCCGGGCGCCCGCGATGCGCTGATGCCCGAGGATTTCAGGCAGCCGAACGCCATGGAGAAGCCGGCCATTCCGGCAGATCTCAAGGCCATCTCGGGCATCGGGCCGAAGCTGGAAAAGGTTCTCAACGGCCTCGGTATCTGGACCTATGCCCAGATCGCGGCATGGACGCCGCAAGAGGTTGCCTGGGTCGAGGATTATCTGTCGCTCGGCGGCCGCATCGGCCGCGACGATTGGAAAACCCAAGCGGCGGCGCTCGCCGTCAAGAAGTGAATGAAGTGCCCGACGTGGTCTCGACCGCGTCCGGAAAAAGAGATTGCGGGAACTCCGCAGGGGTTTGAGGCGAATGGCAAAGCTCAAGGTCGACGGGAAAGAGATCACTGTACCCGACCACTACACGCTGCTGCAGGCGGCGGAAGACGCTGGCGCGGAAGTGCCGCGCTTCTGCTTCCATGAGCGGCTCTCGATCGCCGGCAATTGCCGCATGTGCCTGATCGAGGTGAAGGGCGGGCCGCCCAAGCCGCAGGCATCCTGCGCCATGAACGTGCGCGACCTGCGTCCCGGCCCGAATGGCGAGGCGCCGGAAATCTTCACCAACACGCCGATGGTCAAGAAGGCCAGGGAAGGCGTGATGGAGTTCCTGCTGATCAATCATCCGCTGGATTGCCCGATCTGCGACCAGGGCGGCGAATGCGACCTGCAGGACCAGGCGATGGCGTTCGGCGTCGATTCCTCGCGCTATCACGAGAACAAGCGCGCGGTCGAAGACAAATACATCGGACCGCTGGTCAAGACGGTGATGAACCGCTGCATCCACTGCACGCGCTGCGTCCGCTTCACCACCGAAGTCGCCGGCATTTCCGAACTGGGCCTGATCGGCCGCGGCGAGGATGCCGAGATCACCACCTATCTCGAACAGGCGATGACGTCGGAGCTGCAGGGCAATGTCATCGACCTTTGCCCGGTCGGCGCGCTGACCTCGAAGCCATTCGCCTTCCAGGCGCGGCCGTGGGAGCTGACCAAGACCGAATCCATCGATGTGATGGATGCGGTCGGCTCGGCGATCCGTGTCGATAGCCGGGGCCGCGAAGTGATGCGCATCCTGCCGCGCGTCAACGAGGCGGTGAACGAGGAGTGGATCTCCGACAAAACCCGATTTATCTGGGACGGCCTGCGCACGCAGCGTCTCGACCGCCCCTATGTGCGCAAGGACGGCAGGTTGGTTGCCGCCAGCTGGGCCGAGGCCTTCGCCGCGATCAAGGACGCGGTATCGAAGACGGCGCCCGAAAAGATCGGCGCTATCGCGGGCGATCTCGCCGCCATCGAGGAAACCTATGCGCTCAAGCTGCTGATGGCTTCGCTCGGCTCGAAGAATACCGATTGCCGCCAGGACGGCGCCGCACTCGACCCGGCGCTCGGCCGGGCGAGCTATATCTTCAACCCGACCATCGAAGGCATCGAACAGGCCGACGCGGTGCTGATCATCGGCGCCAACCCGCGCTATGAAGCCTCGGTGCTCAACGCCCGGATCCGCAAGCGCTGGCGGATCGGCAACCTGCCGGTCGCCGTCATCGGCGATGTCGGCGATACCCGCTACGACTACGAACAGCTGGGCGCCGGACCGGATTCGCTGAAGGATTTGGCCGACGGCAACGGCAAGTTCTTCCAGACGCTGAAGAAGGCGACGCATCCGCTGATCATCGTCGGCCAAATCC
>NZ_RZOL01000037.1:0-27486 GCF_004022985.1 Mesorhizobium sp. M7A.F.Ca.ET.027.02.1.1
CGCGCGTCCAGTTCGGACGCGCAAAGGACGCTGTAGCACTTTGATTTGCGCGTGAGCCTTTCCGAAAATCGATCCCGATTTCCGGGGGTCATGCGGCGAGGCCGATCCATGCTGCGCAAACTTCTGATCCTCGCCGTTTTCGCCGGTTCATCGGCATCGATACCGATCGTGTATCAGTCCAATCCGCAACTCGTCGAAAACCTGCTGAGGTCGGCGGTGCCGGGCAAACAAACGGTCGAAGCCCAACCAGACGTCAATCTGGCATCGGTGCCCAACAAGCCCGCGGCCCCGCTGCCGATGGGCCGCAAGGTGGTCGTCGCGGCAGACGAGCGCGGACATTTCTCATCGGCTTTCAAGTTCAACGGGCGCCAGGTCGACGGCATGATCGACACCGGCGCCACGCTGGTCGCCATCAACATGTCGACGGCACGCCGAATCGGCTTGTCGCTGAATGCTTCGGACTTCAGCCACGAGGTCAACACGGCCAACGGCACCATCAAGGCGGCCGTGGCCATGATCGACCGCCTGCAGATCGGCAACATCACGGTCAATGACGTCCAGACCATCGTGCTCGACGACAGGGCGCTGCGCACCAATCTGATCGGCATGAGCTTTCTCAACCGGCTCGACAAATACCAGGTCGAGAACGGCACGCTGCTGCTCGTCCAGTAAGGCTATTCGTTTTCCGCAATTTCCAAGCAAAGCGCTATGCGCTTTCCCGGGAAAACCGGTCCACCACTTTTCCTGGAATTGCTTCAGCCGCGCGGCAGAATCCGCCGGATGACCGACTTGTCGGCGGGCGGCTTCGAGGCGCCGACCGTATAGGCCGAAAGCACGGTAGCCGCGGCGGCCTCGGCATCGGCCGATGAGCGGGCATGGATCAGCGCCAGCGTCTCGCCGGCCCCAACCTCCGCACCGACCGGCAACAGCCTGGTGATGCCGACCGCGGGGTCGATCTTGTCGTCCGGCCGCGTGCGTCCACCTCCCAGGCCGACCACGGCGAGCCCGATATCGCGGGTGGCGATGCCGGTGACGAAGCCGTTTGCGGTCGCCTTGACGGCAAATTCGATCGCCGCCGCCGGCAGATACTTTTCCGGTTTCTCGATGAAATCGGCGGGGCCGCCAAGCGCGGCCACCATGCGTGCGAAGGTGGCGGCGGCGCGGCCGCTGGCGAGTGTCTCGGTGGCGCGCCGCATGCCATCCTGGTTGGACGACACCAGCCCGGCCGACTGCAGCATTTCGGCGGCCAGCGCCAGCGTCACGTCCTCGAGCCGACGGTCACGATACCGGCCGGTGAGGAAATCAACGGCGTTGCGCACCTCGACGGCGTTGCCGGCGGCCGACGCCAAGGGCTCGTTCATGCCGGTGATCAACGCCGAAGCCTTTAGTCCGGCGCCGTTGGCGATCTCAACCAGGCTGTTGGCGAGTGCGGTGGCGTCGCGCGATTTTTCCATGAAGGCGCCGTTGCCGACCTTGACGTCGAGCACCAGCGATTGCAGCCCGGCCGCCAGCTTCTTCGACAGGATCGAAGAGGTGATCAGCGGCACCGATTCGACCGTGCCGGAGACGTCGCGGATCGCGTAGAGCCGTCGATCGGCGGGCGCGAGGTCGGCGGTCTGGCCGATGATGGCACAGCCTGTTTCGAGCACCGCCTTGCGAAACAGCGCGACGTCGGGCTGGCTGATGTAGCCGGGGATGGCATCCATCTTGTCAAGCGTGCCGCCGGTGTGGCCAAGGCCGCGGCCCGAGATCATCGGTACATAGGCGCCGCAGGCGGCGACGATCGGCGCCAGCATCAGCGAGACATTGTCGCCGACGCCGCCGGTCGAATGCTTGTCGGTGACCGGGCCGGGCAGGTCCGACCAGTCGAGCACGTCGCCGGAATCGCGCATCGCCAGCGTGAGCGCCACGGCCTCGTCGCGGTTCATGCCGTTGAAGAACACCGCCATGGCGAAGGCGCCGGCCTGGCCATCGGTGACGGCGCCCGACGTCACGCCCGCGACGAAGCCGGCGATCTCCTCTTCCGACAGCCTGAGGCCATCGCGCTTGCGGCGGATGATTTCCTGGGGAAGCATCAGGTCTCCAGCAGTCCGTCGTGGAACACGCGCTGCAGGATCGTCGCCAGCCGCGCGCCGCCGACCGGTGCCATGTCCTTGGTCTCCTGGTGCGATAGCTCGGCCCCGGTCATGCCGGCCGCCAAATTGGTGATGACCGAACAGGCGGCGACGCGCAGTCCGAGGAAGCGGGCGAGAATGACCTCCGGTACGGTCGACATGCCGACCGCATTGGCGCCCATGATGCGCGCCATGCGGATTTCGGCCGGCGTTTCGAAGCATGGGCCGGAGAACCACATATAGACGCCCTTGTGCAGGGTGGTGCCGGTCGCATTTGCCGCCCGTTCGATGGCCTGGCGGATGCCGGCATCATAGGCTTCAGTCAGGCCGACGAAACGCCGGTCGCTTGGTTCGCCGATCAGCGGATTGGTGCCCGAGAAATTGATGTGGTCCGATATCAGCATCACCGAGCCCGGCGGCATGTCCGGATCGACCGATCCGGCGGCATTGGTGAGGATCAGTTTCGTGATGCCGATGCCGGCAAGCACTTCCAGCACCGGCCGCATCGCCGCGGCAACGCCGTGCTCGTAGTAATGGGCGCGGCCCGACAGCATCAGCACCGGCACGCCGGCAAACAGCCCCGCCACCACCTCGCCGGCATGTCCGGTGACACCGCTTCTGGGAAAACCGGGCAGGTCGGCATAGGAGATGCGGATCGGGCCCTCGATCTGGTCGACCAGACCGCCGAGGCCCGAACCGAGCACCAGTGCCGTGGCGGGCGCCAAGCCGTCCAGCCTTTCGACGATATGATCCAGGGCTTTTTCCGTCATCGCTGCCAGCTGTTCATTTGAGCCCGTTGTTCATTTCAAAATATCGCCGCGGAAGCCGTAGGGCAGCATGTCGCCCATGGTCACGGTCTCGGCCACACCTGCATTGTCGCAGAGATAGAGCTTTGTTTCCGGCCGGCAGAATTCGGCCAGCCGCTGTCGGCAGCCGCCGCAAGGCGAGCATTTCGCCATGCGTTCGGCGATGACGGCGATTTCCACGATCTTGCCGCCGCCGCCCATGATGTAGTGGCCGAGCGCCGTGGTCTCGGCGCACCAGCCTTCCGGATAGGAGGCTACTTCGATGTTGGCGCCGGTAAAGACGCGCCCGTCCTCGGTGCGCAAGGCAGCGCCGACCGGAAACTTAGAATAGGGCGCGTAGGCCCTGGCCATGGCGGCCTTGGCGGCCTCGAACAGATCATGCGACATTCAGGTGTTCTCTCCGATGATCGTGTTCAAAACCCGGCGCAAAGCCGACCTGCCGCTCAACGTTCCTTGACATAAGGCACGCCGCCGGCACGTGGCGGGATTGCCTTGCCGATGAAGCCGGCGAGCAGGATGACGGTGAGGATGTAGGGCAGCGCCTGCATGAACTGCGCCGGCACCTTGCCGATGATGGGCAGCGGTGATCCCTGCAGGCGGATCGACGCCGCGTCCAGGAAGCCGAACAGAAGGCAGGCGAACATGGCGTTGACCGGCTTCCACTTGGCAAAGATCAAGGCTGCCAGCGCGATATAGCCCTTGCCGGCGGTCATGTCCTTCACGAAGCCGCCATTTTGCACCATCGACAGGTAGGCGCCGGCAATGCCGGTGAGGATGCCGGTGCAGATCAGCGCCCTGTAGCGCAGCCAGGCGACCGATATGCCGGCAGTATCGACGGCGGCCGGGTTCTCGCCTACGGCGCGCAGCCTGAGGCCAAAACGGGTGCGAAACAGCACCCACCAGGTGAACGGCACCATCAGGAAGGCAAGATAGACCAGGATCGAGTGGCCCGACAGGAGCTCGGCATAGATCGGTCCGATGATCGGAACGCCGCGGATGGCCTCGGCGCCCGGCAAGGTGATGGCCTCGAAGCGCTCGCCCGGTTGCAGCGCCGGCGTGCGCCCGCCCTGCTGGAACCAGGCCTGGCCGAGGATGATGGTCGAGCCGGCGGCGATGAAATTGATCGCCACGCCGGAGACGATCTGGTTGCCGCGATGGGTGATCGAGGCAAAACCGTGGATCATGGCAAAGGCGACCGAGATCAGGATCGCCATGCCGAGGCCGAGAAAGGCCGAATGGAACACGGAAGCGGCGGCCGCACCGGCGAAGGCGCCGACCAGCATCTTGCCTTCGAGACCGATGTCGAAGATGCCGGCGCGTTCCGAATAGAGGCCGGCGAGGCAGGCAAGCAGCAGCGGCACCGAAAGGCGGATGGTGGAGTCCAGTGTCTGGATGATCGCGTTGAACACATCCATCTCAGGCACCTTTCCCCTTGACCGCTTCCATGCCCACCGATCGCGGACTGAACGAGGCGAACAGCGCCTGGATGTAGGGCCGGAACATGTGCTCGAGGGCACCGGCAAACAGGATCACCAGGCCTTGAATGATGACGATCATGTCGCGGCTGATCGCCGGCATCTCGAAGGCGAGTTCGGCGCCGCCCTGGTAGAGCATGCCGAACAGGATCGCCGCCAGCACGATGCCGACAGGGTGCAGGCGGCCCATCAGCGCCACGGCGATGCCGACGAAGCCGGCGCCGGAAACGAAGTCGATGGCGACATTGTGCTGATCGCCCATCACCGGATTGAGTGCCATCATGCCGGCCAGCCCGCCCGAGATCATCATGGCGGTGATGATGATGCGGGTTTCGGAGATGCCGGCATAGCGTGCCGCTTTCGGGCTGTGACCGTAGGTGCGCATTTCATAGCCGAGCTTGGTGCGCCAGATCAGCAGCCAGACCAGGAAGGCCATGACCAGCGCCAGCAGGAAGGTGACATTGAGCGGCGCCGAACGGATCTTGGCGCCGAACAGCTCGATGATCCAGTTGAGCTTGGGCAATTCCGCGCCGGCGAGGAAGTTACGCGTCTGCGGCGCTTGCGAGGCGGCTGGCTTCAACGGGCCGACCAGCAGGTAAACCATGATCGAGGCGGCGATGAAGTTGAACATGATGGTGGTGATGACGATGTGCGAGCCACGCTTGGCCTGCAGATAGGCCGGGATGAGCGCCCACAATGCGCCGACCGCCGCCGCGGCAATGATCGCCAGCGGGAAGGTCAGCCACCATGGCAGTGTGCTGTCGAAGCTCAGGCAGACGATGGCGATGCCGAGGCCGGCGATGTAGGCCTGCCCTTCGGTGCCGATGTTGAACAGGCCGCAATGCGCGGCCACCGCCACCGAAAGCCCGGTGAAGATGAAGGTGGTGGCATAAAAGAGGGTGAAGGCGATGCCTGTGCCTTTGCCGAAGGCGCCCTCGACCAGGATGACGGCTGCGCGCAACGGATTCTCGCCGACCAGAAGCACGACGAAGCCGGCGACGACGAAGGCGACGAACAGATTGATCAGCGGGATCAGGCCATAGTCGGCCCAGGCCGGCAGTTTGGCGTAAGGCGCGCTCAAAGTGCTGCCTCCTGGTGCTCGATGCCAGCCATCAGCAGGCCGAGTTCGCCCTCGGTCGCTTCGGGACCGCGCTCGCCGACGATGCGGCCGGCAAACATCACCAGGATACGGTCGGACAGCGAACGGATCTCGTCCAGCTCGACCGACACCACCAGCACCGCCTTGCCCTGGTCGCGCATGGCGATCAGGCGCTTGTGGATGAATTCGATGGCGCCGACATCGACGCCGCGTGTCGGCTGGCCAACGATCAGAACACCAGGGTCCTGTTCCATCTCCCGCGCCAGCACGATCTTCTGCTGGTTGCCGCCGGAGAAATTAGCGGTCTTCAGCCGGCAGTCGGCCGGGCGGATGTCGTATTTGGCGATCTTGTCCCTGGCATCGTTGCGGATGGCATCGATGTTGAGGAACGGCCCCTTCAAATAGCGGGGATCATCGTGATAGCCGAGGATCGAATTCTCGTTCTCCTCGAAGGCCAGCACCAGGCCGACGTGATGACGGTCCTCCGGCACATGCGCCAGGCCGCGGTCGCGCAGTTCGCCCGGGTCGGCCGCACCGGTCAGGTCGATCGGCTTGCCGTCGAGCATGACCGAGCCGGACACCGCACGCCTGATGCCGGAAATCGCCTCGAGCAGTTCGGATTGTCCGTTGCCGGCGACACCGGCGATGCCGACGATCTCGCCGGCCCTGATATCGAAGGAGATGTCGTCGACCATGGTTACGCCGCGCGTATCCTTCACCGTCAGGTTCTTGACAGCGAGCTTGACGGCGCCGGCCTCGGCCTCGCCCTTCTCGACCCGCAAGAGCACGCGCCGCCCGACCATCAGCTCGGCCAGTTCCTCGACAGTCGTCTTCCTGGTTTCGCGCGTCGCCACCATCGTGCCCTGGCGCATCACCGACACGGTGTCGGTGATGGCCATGATCTCGCGCAATTTGTGGGTGATCAGCACCACCGTCTTGCCCTGGTCTTTCAATTGCCCGAGGATGCGGAACAGGTGGTCGGCCTCGGCCGGCGTCAGCACGCCCGTCGGCTCGTCGAGGATCAGGATCTCGGCGCCGCGATAGAGCGCCTTCAGGATCTCCACCCGCTGCTGCAGGCCGACCGGCAGCTCCTCGATGATTGCATCGGGATCGACTTCTAGCCCGTATTCACGCTCCAGCCGCTCCAGTTCGGAGCGCGCCTTGGCGATGCTCTTCTTCAAGAGCGCATCGCTTTCGGCGCCTAGGATGACGTTCTCCAGCACCGTGAAATTGTCGACCAGCATGAAGTGCTGATGCACCATGCCGATGCCGAGCGCGATGGCGTCATTGGGGGTCTTGATCGAGGCCGGCTGGCCGCCAACGCGGATTTCGCCGCTGTCGGCCTGGTAGAAGCCGTAGAGGATCGACATCAGCGTCGACTTGCCAGCTCCGTTCTCGCCGACAATGCCGTGGATCGTGCCGCGACCGATCTCAAGATTAATGTCCCGGTTGGCGCGCACCGCACCAAAGCTCTTGTTGATGCCGATCAACTCGATTGCGGCTTGCGCCATGCAGCCTGTCCCACTCTTATTTTTTTATCGCTTGGTCAAAACGCCTAGCATGACGCTCCGCCCGTGCCAATTGCGGAGCAGGTTCACTCTCGACAAATCCCGGTGCGCTTGTCAATTTGCAACGTGGCCGGGGCCTTCACATTCGCTAGTATGACGGAGCCGAAATTCGCATCACGGCGCAAGACATCGCGGTCAACGACATCGCGGCGAAGATTGGGGAATTCACATGATCATGCCCGCCGACCGGCTGACGACGCTGGAAATACGCGCCGCCGAGCAGGAGAAGACCATCGAGGAACTGTCCGGCCAGATCGCCGAGCAGTGGAAGGTGATCGAGCGCATGCAGCGCAAGCTCGACGCGCTGACGGATCGCTTCCTGGCGCTGGAGGAGCAGACAGGAGATGAAGTGCCGGTAACCAAGCCACCGCACTGGTGAGGAAAAAGGGAAGGTGCACGCCTTGGTCAGTGAAAGCGATCGCATCGCGCGGGCCGGCGAATATGTGCTCGGTCTTATGAACGACAAAGACCGCGAACGGGCCGAACGTGACCTGGAGGTCGATCCCGCCTTCCGCGACGCGGTCGCGCGACTTGCCGAGCAGATGTATTTCTTCGACCGTTACGGAAAACGCGGCCTGCTGCCTGGCAGGCATTGGGAACTGGTTACCCAACGCCTAGCCGAGTTACCTCAGATGCGCAGCGTCGAGCTCGGCGGCAATGAGGTCAAACCGCGCACGGTGATCCGAAGCCTGTCCCGGCCACCATACGGCATTGGCGTGCACGCGCTTGGCGGCCGGCGCGGAGTTGTCGTTGCCGCCGGGCTGATGGTGGCGTTCGCGCTGGGCTGTCTCGTCGCGAAGCTGCTATAGGCGAGGCCGGCGCGACATCATCGCCATCTTCTCGCCGTCCGAGCCGCTTATCTCAACGGTATTCCAGCCGAGAGCCGCGTAGAAATCACGCGCATCCCATGTGTAGAGATGGAGCATCTCGACGCCCCGTGACGCCGCATGGGCTTCCGTTGCCTTGACCAGCGCGGTGGCGATGCCTCGGCGTCGATATCTTGCATCGACAACCAACCCGGCCAGCCACGGCGTCAGATCATGTGCGGGCTCCAGTTCGTGGCGGACCAGCAGGCATGTCCCGACCGGGGTGTCGCCGATCCGGGCCACGAATTCCGCCTCGAAGCCATCACCGGCGATCAAGCCACGAAGCCCTGCCGCATCTTCCCCGAGCGTCCTTCCGGTTCCCTCGAAAAACGTGGCCAGGCGCAGCTGGGCTACCGCTGCTACGTCGTGCTCGCCCATGGGTGCGATCTTCGGCTGCATCTGTATCCCGAAACGGTGGCCGGCACGGAGCGAACGTTTCGCTCGAACTGATAAAGGCAAAACCGCCGGGCTGGCGCCCGGCGGTTTGCAGATCATGTCTGTGTGTTCGTGCCGCTCAATAGGGGCAAGCGTTGTCAGCCGTATAGTCGTGTACTTCGACCTTGCCGGCAATGATGTCGGCCTTGGCCTTTTCGACGGCCGCCTTCATCTCGTCCGTCACCAGCGCCTTGTTGTTGTCGTCCATGGCGTAGTCGACGCCGCCTTCCTTGAGGCCCAGATTCTCGACTCCGCCCTTGAAGGTGCCGTTCTTGCCGTCCATGAAGGCGGTGTAGACGGCGACGTCGACGCGCTTCAGCATCGAGGTCAGCACCTTGCCCGGCTGCAGCCCGTTCTGGTTGGAATCGACGCCGATGCCGAGCTTGCCGGCATCTGCCGCCGCCTGCAGCACGCCGACGCCGGTGCCGCCTGCCGCGGCGTAGATCACGTCGGAGCCCTGGTCGATCTGCGTTTTGGCGATCTCGCCGCCCTTGGCCGGATCGTTCCAGGCAGCCGGCGTGTCGCCGGTCATGTTCTGGATGACATCAGTCGCACCAGCCGACTTGGCGCCGCCGACATAGCCGCATTCGAACTTGCGGATCAGCGGGATATCCATGCCGCCAACGAAGGAGACCTTCTTGGACTTAGAGGCCATCGCCGCCAGGATGCCGACGAGGTAGGAGCCCTCCTGTTCCTTGAACTTCAGCGACCGCACGTTCGGCAGATCGACCTGGTCGTCGATGATGGCGAAGTTCAGGTCGGGGTATTCGGCGGCGACCTTGGTCAGCGCGTCCGTCCAGGCAAAGCCGGCCATGACGATCGGGTTGCGGCCGTCCTCGGCGAAGCGGCGCAGCGCCTGCTCACGCTGCGAGGCATTGGAGACCTCGAATTCGACGTAGGCCGTGCCGGTTTCCGTCTTGAATTTCTCGGCGCCGTTGTAGGCAGCCTCGTTGAAGGATTTGTCGAACTTGCCGCCGAGATCATAGAGGATGGCCGGCTGGACATCCGCGGCGAAAGCCGGAAGAACCATTGCGGTTGCGGCCAGGAGGCCGAGAACGATACGTTTCATGTGATCCACACCCTGTCGGTTATTTTTTCCGTTATGCACCGCATGCCGGCCCGGTTCTCCGGCAGGCATACGACGTCAGCCAGGAGTGTATTCCCTCCCGCTCGGCGGCAATCTGGCATGGCCCGAAACAAAATTCACGCGGAATTTTGACCTTTTGGAAAAGCTTGGTGCGGACAAGCCGCACCGCAGCTTGTCCTTGCGCCAAGTGTCAGGCGGAGGCGGCGGCAGGGATGGCGCAAGCGACGCCGGTGCCTTTGAGGTTGCACGTGCCGTAAGGGTTCTTCGCCAGATATTGCTGGTGATCGGCTTCTGCGAAGTAGAATTCGGCCGCCGGCGCGATCTCGGTGGTGATCCTGCCGTGGCCGGCACCGCGCAGCGAGGTCTCATACGCATCGCGCGAGGCGCTCGCCGCCCGCAATTGCGCCTCGTCGCTCGTGTAGATCGCGGAGCGATAGGTGGTGCCGACATCATTGCCCTGGCGCATGCCCTGCGTGGGGTCGTGGCTTTCCCAGAACAGCTTCAGAAGCCCAGCATAGGAGACGATCTCGGGGTCATGGACCACCAGCACCACTTCGGCGTGGCCGGTAAGCCCTGTGCAGGTCTCCTGATAGGTCGGATTGGGCGTGAAGCCGCCCGAATAGCCGGCCGCGGTGACCCAGACGCCTTCGATCTGCCAGAACAGCCGCTCCGCTCCCCAGAAGCAGCCCAGTCCGAACATCGCCGTCTCCAGCCTCTCGGGATAAGGACCTTTGAGCGATCTTTTCAAGACCTTGTGTCTGGATGCGGTCGGGATCGCCCTGGCGCGGCCCGGCAGGGCCTCGGAGGGCTTCGGCAGATTGAGCTTCTTGTTCAGCATGTCGCTGAGAAAGAACATGCGCGGCTCCTCTCCGGGTGAAACGCAAGAAGCCGCATGACGGCGGCTTTGTTTGAGCATCGGATTCCCAAAACCGGCAACCGCTTTTGGGTCCGATGCTCTAGGTGGCGGCGAACTGCCCAGCACGCGGTGGCCGCCTGTAGCCTATCGCATAGAGCAGGAAAGCCAGCACCGCGAACACGGCGAAGCCCGGCTGGTTCAGCACCCAGGCGACGGCGCCGTCCCACAGCAGCGGGCTGGCCTTGGTTCGGATGAAGGTTTCGAAGGCGGCCCTCGTGTCGGGCGAGACCGCCAGCCAACTGGTGTTGAGCGGGGTCAGCACCAGCACGGAGGCCGCCACGGTGCGTGTCGCGTCGAGCACCGCCATGATGACGGAAATCGACAGCGCGATCATTGCGGCAAGACGAAAGACGAAGCGAAACATTAGAACCCTCCTCCGGGCTGGTCCCCTCCCGAGGGGCCTTTCAGAGATAGAATGCGCATGGCTGGATCGCAATCGCCATACGCGAATTTGCAGACTCCAAACTCAGGTCAACAGAAGGCCGGACGACAGTCGGTTGGGTAGCTCTTCATTGACATGTGAGGGCAGCTATGCTAACAATTTGGCGGGGTGCTGATTTGCGCCGACGACCCGCCGCACAGGCGGGTTTTTGCGTTTGGTGCCTCGCAAACCGACGTGCCGGCCAAGTCTTCAAAGACCGGGTGAACCCGGATCCGTTGCCCTGCGCTATGCGGCCGGCTCCCTTTTGCGCCGATGGACACGCCAGACGGCAAAAACGCCGCCGCCAATGGCGCCGATCACCAGGCCGGCCAAGCCGGTGAACACGGCGAAATAGCCGCAGGCGCCCTCGAAACAGCTCATCTTGGTGGCATCAGCGATCACCGAGCCGATGGCGAATCCGCCCACGGCGCCGATGACCGCGCCCAGGACGATGCCGAGCAGCGCGGCGACGACCGAGACGAAGACAGGCGGGCTTTCGGTTTCCGGATTGACATAAACGGCATCGGCTTCGGATCCACGGCGCAGCAGATAGATGCAGAGGAACCCGATGGCGATTTGAGCAGCGGTGATGGCAAGCGCCTGGCCCGAAAAGACGAAATCCGAAATCGTCAGTGCACAGGCCTGCCAGGCCACCAGCCAGATGATTGTGGCGACCTGCCAGATGGTGAACTGGCGCGGGAAACGGGCCGAGCGGCCGAAGGCGAGGCCGAGCAGGTAAAGCCCCCACAGGATGGTGACGATGTCGACGGCGAGCCCGCCATAGACAAGGTAAAACACGCTGTCTGGCAGGCCGGTGGCGCCGACCGCGGGCCAGACGGAGATCAGGCCGTAGACCGACCACGCCATGACGAAGACGAGCCAGCCCACCGGCACGAAGGAAAGCCCGCTGTCCGGCCGCCTGACTGGCGTCTGTCCATTGCTCGATGTCATGTCCGCACAATGCCCCCGCAAAGCCTCGGCACCCGACAGGCAACTCCGGGGGAAGTCAAGGGCGGCCGGCCCGGCGGTCGTGCCTGTGCACACCATTGCAGCGGCGGCGCCCGTAAAAACGGGCATGCCGGCCGCCTTGTGAAACACTGTGTGGCCGGCAAAGCGAATAGACGGCTGATATGGCTTGGCATTCGGCGCCGGATCGACTAGATGAGCCCCGCGCCTGTTGCTTCGACGGCTCAGGTGCGGGGAAGGGCGTTCGCTGGTTGGCGGCGCCGATGGCGGAAGTTCCGCCTTGCCCCAAGGGAGGTGCATCTCCCCAACCCGCGCGGCAAAACCGGCCGACGTGACATGCATGGACGGAGAGGTGGCCGAGTGGTTGAAGGCGCACGCCTGGAAAGTGTGTTTACGGGAGACCGTAACGCGGGTTCGAATCCCGCTCTCTCCGCCAGTTTGCACCTAGGTGTGATCAAGATCGGCGCGCCCAGGCAATATGATCTGGCGCAGGCTGCCGACGCTCATCGCGATCTCGAGGCCAGGAGGACAACCGGGGCGCTTGTGCTTGGTGCAATCTCGAACACGACCGACGTCCCGTAGTGAATTGCATCGCCAAATCAAAACGGGGTGGTCGATCGTCTCGCCCTAGATCACCGCTTCCTCGAGGAACGGCTCGTTGCGCTCTATGCGTTCGTAACAGAATGGCGAGAGATCGAGCGTCTGGAAAGCCCCGTGAACGATAAGTTCTGAAACTCCCCGGCCCACGGCTGGCGACTGTTGCAGCCCGTGCCCCGAGAAGCCGTTGGCAAACATGAAATTGGTCACCTGCGGGTGGAAGCCGACGATGCCGTTGTGGTCGAGCATGTTGTACTCGTAGTGGCCGGTCCAACTGGTCTGGACCTTGAGTGCGTCGAAAGACGGAATGCGGTGCCAGAGTGCCGGCCAGATGTAGTCGTCGAACTCTTCATGGTGCATTTCAAAGTCGTCGTAGCCGGCCGGTCCGTCGCCCTGCGGCGTGTTGCCGGTGAGAAAAAGCTCGCCTTCGGGACGCACGAATGTTCCGGAAAGGTCGATGACATTGGGCATCCGGCCGGGGATCGGGTTGGCGCTGGCGAAGACGAAGCTGTAGCGCTTGTAGGGCGCGACCGGGATCGACAGGCCGGCCATGGCTGCCACCTGCTGCGCGCGCGGGCCCGCGGCGTTGACCAATGTTCCGCAACGAACCGTCTGTCCGGTCGCGAGGCGCACCGAGATGACCCGTCCATCGGCAATATCCAGCCCTGTCGCTGCATTGTCGATATACTCGACGCCGCTGGCGCGGGCGGCTCGGCGGAAACCGTTCATCAGCCCCACGGAATCGAACCAGCCCTCTTCCCGAGCCCCCCAGGAACCGCCGCCGAGATCCTCCACATTGAGCCAGGGGAAGCGATCCTTCAGCGGGCCCGGCTCGAGGAACACTGTGTGGGCCCCAAAACTGCGCTGCAGATCGACGCGCTCGCGGGCCGCTTCGACGCCGTCGGGTGAACAGCAGTAAAGATATCCATGCTCCTTGAAGCCGAGGTCGGGCGCCGGCTCGTCCCTGTAGAAGGGTGCCATGCGCTCCTGGAAGGTGCGGATGACCTCGATGCCGAACTGGCTGATCTTCACATTGATCGGATTGGAATATTGCTGCCGGATCGCGCTGGTGGACAGCGCCGTCGATGAAAACTCGTAACTGCTATCGCGCTCGACCACGAGGATCGAGGCACCGCTGCCCAGCGCCTGGCTCAGCCAGTAGGCCGTGGACGAGCCGACAACCGCTCCGCCGACGATGACGATGTCGTAGGCGTTGCGCGATGGCGCTTTGTAAGGCGGGATCCCCATGGCTCCGACTCCAAGCTACTGGTTGAACAAAGCGATCAGGGCATCCGAGCCCCGCGCAAGAAGGCCAAGGTCCGAACCGACGGCAACCATGGTGAAGCCTTCGGCAAGGTAGCGGTCGGCATCGGCCTTCGCCGGCGCCAGGATGCCGCTTGCCTTGCCTGCCGCCGTCGCGGCCTTGCGCACGGACGAGATTGCCTCCTGGACATGTGCCGCGCCGGGATTGCCCATCGCGCCCATATTGGTGGAAAGATCGCCGGGACCGACGAAGAGAACGTCGACGCCGTCGACCGCCGCGATCTCGGCGGCATTCGCCACGCCCAATTGATCCTCGATCTGCACGGCGAGAAGTTGCTGCTCACGCGCCTTGGCGTGGTAGCCGGCGATGCGGCCGAAGGCGTTGGCGCGGTGACCGACCGAGAAGCCGCGAAATCCGCCGGGCGCATAGGTCATGGCCGCGACGATGGCGCGGGCCTGATCGGCGGTTCGTACATTGGGGATCATCAGGCTGCGTGCGCCGATATCCAGCGCCTGCTTGATCAGATTGGGATCGTCGGAGGGCAGCCTGACGACAGCCTCGCTGTCGAAGCCGCCCATCACCTGAAGCTGCGCCATGATGCTGCGCAGATGGTTGGGGCTGTGCTCGCCGTCGATCAGAACCCAATCGGCTCCAGAGCCGGCGACGATCTCCGTGGTGAGCGCCGCAGCCAGCGAGCACCAGATGCCGATGTGAGCCCGGCCAGCCGCGGTGGCGGCTTTCAGCGTGTTGAGGCGTTCTTGCATCTTGCGATCGTCTCCAATCATCTGGTTGAAATTTGTATGATGTCCTATATCATATGGCTACAAAACGCTGCAAGATGCGATGTACGGACTTTCGAATGGGAGCTGGAGAATGAGGATCGGGTTCATCGGGCTTGGCGTCATGGGAGCACCGATGGCGCGTCACCTGGCCGATGCCGGGCATGAGATCGTCACCGTTCTCAATCGCTCCCCTCTGCCGCAGGGCCTGACCGCATCGGTGGTCGCGTCCGCCGCCGAAGTGGCACGGGGGTCCGAGATCGTCGTCACCATGCTGCCCGACACGCCTGACGTCGAACGCGTCCTGTTGGGCGAGGACGGCGTCCTGGAAGGACTGTCAGCCGGCAAGCTGGTCATCGACATGAGCTCGATCAGCCCCATCGCCACGGCGGCGTTCGCGGCGAAACTGCGAGAGAAGGGAGCCGGCTACCTCGACGCCCCGGTCTCGGGCGGCGAGGTCGGCGCCAAGGCGGCAAGCCTCACCATCATGGTCGGCGGCCCGGCCGCCGAGTTCGAGCGGGCGCTGCCGATCTTTGAGACACTCGGCAAGAACGTCACTTTGATCGGCGAGCAGAATGGCGCCGGGCAGACCTGCAAGATCGCCAACCAGATCATCGTTGCGCTCAACATCGAGGCCGTGGCCGAAGCGCTTGTCTTCGCCAGCAAGGCCGGGTGCGACCCGGCGAAGGTTCGCGGCGCCCTGATGGGTGGCTTCGCCGCTTCCCGCGTCCTGGAAGTGCATGGCCAGCGCATGATCGACCGGACCTTCGCCCCAGGCTTTCGCATCAAGCTCCACCAGAAGGATCTCAACCTGGCCCTTGACAGTGCCCGCGCCCTTGGCGTGGCGCTGCCGAACACCGCCATGGCGCAGCAACTGATGAATGCCTGTTCGGCCCATCCAGGTGGCGCCGAGGCCGATCACTCGTCTCTCGTCCGGGCGCTGGAGATCCTCGGCGGCCACGAACTGTCAAAAGAAAAGGAGTAAAAACCGATGCGCGGAACCGGCAAGGCCGAGATCTTCGTGATGCTGGCCCATCCCGTGGCCCATGCCAAGAGTCCCGGCATATTCAACGAGATCTTCGAGCAGAAGGGCCTCGACAGCCTCATGGTGCCCTTGAGCTGCCGCCCGGAGGATTTCGAGACCTTCTGGGCCGGCATCACGGCAGCCGAGAATATCAGGGGCGTGATCATCTCGGTGCCGTACAAGGTTGCGGTCTACCACAAATGCTCCGCAGCGCATGACCGCGCCGCGCGGGTGGAAAGCGCCAACTCGGTGCGACGGCTGCCGGATGGCAGCTGGTATGCCGACAATTTCGACGGCGTCGGCTTCATCGATGCGCTCAAGGCGAACGGACATCAGATCGCCGGCCGCCGCATTCTTCAAGTCGGTGCCGGTGGCGCCGGTGCCTCGCTCGCCTATTGTCTCGCGGAAGCCGGCGCCGACGAAATCCGCCTTACCGACATCGATACGGCGCGCGCCGGGAAACTGGCGGCGCTGGTTGGCCGCGCGTTCCCGAAATGCCGCATCCAGGTCGGAGAGGCCGAGCCTTCCGGCATGCATATGGCGATCAACGCCACGCCTGTCGGCATGCATGCCGGCGATCCGCTGCCGCTTGACGTCAGCCGGCTGACCCCGGATATGACGGTCGTGGACATCATCATGGAGCCTGCGGAAACCGCTCTGCTGCGGGCGGCCAAGGGGATCGGCTGCCGCGTTCAACCGGGACGCCCGATGATGGATTTCCAGGTCCGGGCGATGTCCGAATTCTTCGACATCGAAGGCAAGGACCGCGGCCATGGCTGAGACACCGACTGCCGTCGTCATCGGCGGCACCTCCGGCATCGGACGCGCTATCGCGCAGCGCTTCGCAGAAGACGGTTATCATGTGGTCGTCTCCGGCCGGGATGCGACGAGGGGCAATGAGGCGGCCGGCTCCTGTCAGGCGGCGGGCGCGCCGCGTGCGCTGTTTGTCCAGACAGATGTCGCAGATAGCGGCTCAGTCGAGGCTCTGGCACGGATTGTCAGCGACGGGTTCGGCACGCCTCACGTCGTCGTCAACTGCGCCGGCATCTTGCAGAGCGGCAAGTACGTCCTTGATCAGGATCTGGACGAGGACGAGAAGATGTGGCGGGTGAATTATCGCGGCACGCTGTTGGGGTGCCAGGTGTTTGGCCGGCTGATGTCGGCCGCCCGGCGAGGCGCGATCCTGAATGTCGGCTCGCTCGCCTCTTTCGCGCCGCTGTCGCTGCCGGCCTACACGCCGGGAAAGCATGCGGTCCTGGCCCTGACCCAGATCCTCGCCGCCGAACTCGGCCCGCATGGCGTTCGCGTCAATGCGGTCGCCCCTGGCTATACACTTTCCGATGGTTTGAAGACCAAGATCGCCAGGGGCGAACGCAACCCCGAAGCCATACAGGCCACCACGGCACTGCGACGCTTCGTCGAGCCGCGCGATGTCGCCGAGGCGGCATTGTTCCTCTGCTCGGAGCGCGCTGCTTCGATTACCGGCGTCACCTTGCCGGTCGACGCCGGCTGGCTGGTTCAGGCGCCTTACGCACAATATCTGCAGGGAAATCCCATCCGGCAAACGCCGGCTATCTGACAAGGATAATCCAGTGATCAATATCCCGCCAGTGAGCGACATCCAGCGCTTCGACTTCGATACCCGCATCCACCATGGCGTCATCCATAACGGCACGCTCTACCTCACCGGCCAGGTCGCGAGGCCCGGCCAGTCCGCGGCCGACCAGATGCGCGAGGTGCTCGGCAAGATCGATGCGCTGCTTGGCAAGGCGGGCACGGACAAGACCCGCATCCTTCATGTGCAGATGTGGCTGGACGACATCAGGGATTTCGACGAGGTCAATGCGGTGTGGGACGCCTGGATGCCCGGGGAGCACGCACCGGCGCGCTCATCGGGCGAAGGACGGATGGCGAAGCCCGGAATGCTGGTCGAGCTGATCGTCACCGCGGCGGTTTGAATGGTCCTGCCGGTTCGGGCATCATCCCGAATCTGGCGAGAGGGAGACTGATGACGAAGCGCAAGCCGCTTTCCACCGTCGTGGCGGAGAGCCTGTCCGAGAAGATCCGTTCCGGACAGCTGCTGCCCGGCGCGCAATTGCCGACTGAGGCGGAGCTTTGCGCCGAGTACGATGTCAGCCGCACCGTGGTGCGGGAAGCTGTGGCGCGACTGCGTTCCGAAGGCCTGGTGGTGCCGCAGCAGGGGCGCGGCATGTTCGTCAGCGAGACGCCGGCGCCGCGCAACTTCTCGATACCGGACGAAGCGCTCAGGACCTTGCCGGAAACCATTGCGCTGCTCGAGCTGAGGTTGAGCGTCGAGGTGGAGTCGGCAGGATTGTGCGCGGAACGGCGCACCGATGCGGAAGCCAGCGCGATCCGCACCTTGATGGAACAGGTCGACGCCCAGCAGGCCGATCCCGCCGTCGTCCAGATCCACTACGACTATGATTTCCACCTGGCGATCGCCAAGGCGGCACGAAATGAATTCATCCACGGTTTCCTAAGCTATCTCGGGCCGATGATCGTGCCGCGCTTCCAGCTCGGCTATCTGGTCACGCCCGAACTCAAGGACAGCTACTACGCGCGCATACACAGCGAACATAAGACAATCGTCGACGCCATCGAAAGGCAGGATGGCCGCGCCGCCCGCCAGGCCATGCGCAAGCACCTGCACAACAGTCTCGGGCGGGTGCGCGCCCTGGCCCGAGCCTCTGGCGTGGAGGCAATCGAAGCCGAGCAGAAGGCGGCGGCGGCCTCACTTTTCACCGACATGAAAAGGCCTGCCTCGACAGGCGGATGAGGCCTCGCGAATTCGATCGCATCGGCGCGCCTGGGCTGAAAATTAGACATCCGTTGCGAAAGCCGTGTTTTTTGTTCCGTCACCGGCTGCGCGGGTTTCCCAAGGGCTGAAGGCGCCAGCTTGCCAGCGTTTCCCTGGGTTTTCGGCTGCTGCGGTTATCCGAACACCCCAACGGATTTTGGAGGCATCCGAAATTTTCGAAAGTTTATCTTTCCTTTTTGCTGGTTTTCTTGGTTTCGCGGCATCGGCCCGGGCCGCAAACTGAAAACAGACAATCAGGAAAGCCCACGTGACGACAGCCTTCATCACCGGTGCGACGAGCGGCATAGGGCGGGCCATCGCGATCGCGCTGAGCGACGCCGGCTACGACGTCTATGCGGTCGGGCGCAGCCAGGCCGCGCTCAAGGAGCTGCAGGCACAGCGGCCCGGCATCGTGCCGATTGCCGTCGACGTCACCGACCGCGAGGCCCTGGAAGCGGCCCTGGCGGATCTCACCATCGACGTGCTGATCAACAATGCCGGGGTCATGCCGCCGCTCGGCAACTTCGCCGATATGAAGATCGCTGACATCGACACCACGCTCGAGGTGAACCTCAGCGCGGCAATCCTGCTCACGCGCCTCGTCGTCCCGCAAATGCGCGAGCGGCAGTCCGGGCATGTATTGTTCACCGGCTCCACAGCGGGCCACGCGGCATACTCCAACATTGCCGTCTATTCAGCGACCAAGGCGGCGATATCAGGCTTTGCAGCAGCGCTGCGCGCCGACCTCTCCCCATCGGGCGTACGCGTCACCGAGATCGTTGCCGGCCGTGTCGAGACGCAGCTCTACCAGGACATCCTCGACGCCAACGCGCGCGCAGCCATGTACGCCAGCAAAGTGGTGCAGCCGGATGACGTGGCCAGGATGGTCGTCGCTGTGCTTGGGCTCCCCGCGTGGGCCGACGTTACCCGTTTCGACATCATGCCGACTTGGCCAACCTCGCCAAGCGGTACCAAGTAAGGAAAACTGGGATGAAAGATCTTTCCGTTCTGATCGTTGGCGGTGGTGCCGGCCTCGGTGCCCTCTTAGCCGAGATGGCTGTCGAGGCCGGAGCGGCAAAGATCGGCATCATCGACATCAACCAGGAAGCCGCCGAGTCCGCGCTGGCGACCGCGAAGGCCAGCGGACTGCCTACCGCGACCGCCCTTTGCGACATTCAGGTAGGCCCACAGTGCCACGCCGCATTCGAGGCGATCGTTTCGAAACTCGGGCGCGTCGACACGCTGATCAATTGTGCCGCGATCTACCCTCGCCGCCCGCTCCTCGAAATCACCGACGCCGACTGGGATGCCTCCAACGGCATCAACATCAAGGGCACCTACCACATGATGGTGGCGGCGGTTCGCCACATGCAATCGCAGGAGCCGAAGAGCCGCGTCCGCGGCCGGATCGTGAACCTGACCTCGGTCGACGCCTTCAAGGCGCATCCGCAGAACGCTCACTATGCGGCGACCAAGGCCGCCGTCGTCAGCCTTACCCGATCCTTTGCCCATCACGTGGCGAAGGACGGCATTCTGGTGAATTCGGTGGCGCCGGCCGGCATGGCGACGGAGAAGGCGAAAGCGCTCGGCTTCCTGGAGGAACTGGCCAAGGCGAGCCCGCTCGGCCGCGGTGCCGAGCCAAAGGAGATTGCCGAATGGGTGCTGATGACGGGCAGCCCCAAGAACACTTACATGACCGGTGAAAACGTAATTGTTTCAGGTGGTTACATATACGCCTAAGTCTCTTTCGCCGCGGGCGACTGAACTCTGGCAGTGCATGACCGAGGCAGTGCATGACCGACCGGGCCACAAGCAGGGAAAGGAACGGAATTTTCGATGACCGGCAAGCTGCGCCTTCCCTCGCTGAATGCTCTGCGCGTGTTCCACGCGGTCGCGCAGCACAAGAGCTTTCGGCAGGCGGCGGATGAATTGCTGGTCACGCCGCAGGCCGTCGGACAGCAGATCAAGCTTCTGGAGGATACGCTCCAGGTAACGCTGTTCGAGCGTAAGGGCCGGTCGATCGAACTGACCGAGTCGGCCATTCTTCTGTCGCACTATGTCAAAGCCGGCTTCAACGAGTTTGCCGAAGGCGTTCGCCGCGTCACCAAGTCGAACTATCGGGACCGCATCAACCTGAATGCGAGCCCATACTTCGCCACGCATTATCTCCTGCCGCGGCTTTCGTTGTTCCGGGAAATCTTGCCGGGCGCGGACCTGCGCCTGACGACCATGGTCGACCTGCCCGATTTCGGGCGCGACGATATCGATATGACGGTCCAGTGGGGCTACGGCAACTGGTCCGACTATGAAACCACGTTGCTGGTGCCGGATCCGAAGATCATCTGCTGCACGCCGGCGATCGGCGAAAGGATCAAGTCGGCGCATGATCTGACACAGTTCACGTTGCTCGACACCGTCAAGTCGAAGCGTCTGTGGCCGGACATATTGCGCCACCTTGGCGTGGAACTGACGGATGGCGACCGCAGCATCAGCTTCGACGACGCCGCGACCATGCGCCGGGCGACCTTGCAAGGCATAGGTGTGGGCTTGGTTTCCGTCATCGATGCCGAGGAAGATTTCCGGGCGGGCACGCTGGTCGCGCCGATCGGCCGCGACGCCATTGCCGACATGAAGCCGGAGGAAGTCCCGGGCTTCTATCTTGTCGTCCCACGCGGACATCTGCGCGTGAAGGCGGTCGCGGCACTTCACCGATGGCTGGCTCAGCAGGATTGGCGCGGCGACCTCACGATTTCCTCGTTACCGAAACCGGCCCCGCTTTCCGACTAGAAGCGGCTTCGAGACCGAGGCCTGAAAGACGCCTTTCGGGCCTCCAACAACAAGAAACCAAACAACCTCAACAGTGGAGACGGAACATGAAAATGATCAAATGGGGGGCTTCGGCCCTGGCCCTTGGCCTCGTGCATTTTGCGGCGCCGGCGGAAGCCGCTGGCGGCAAGACGCTCGAAACCGTCAAGGCACGCGGCATGCTGAACTGCACCGGCCATGACGGCTCCTATCTCGGCTTCGCCGAGGTGGACGACAAGGGCAACTGGAAGGGCATGGACATCGACCTCTGCAAGGCGGTGGCCGCGGCCGTGTTCGGCGACCCTGCGAAGCTGAAAGTCGTTCCTATCAGCTGGGCCCAGCGCTGGCCGGCCCTGCAGTCCGGCGATGTCGACATCATCGTCAAGGCCTCGGGCGGCACGCTCAGCCGCGACACCGAACTTGGGCTGCAGTTCTCCATGTCCTACTATCTCGGGACCACCAAGGTGATGGCGCACAAGGAGCTGAACCTCAAGTCGCTCAAGGATGCCGCCGGCGGCACGATCTGCATTCCCGCCGGCACCTCGCAGGAACAGCAGGTCGCTGCCTATACTGCCAAGCTAGGCATCAAGCTCGAACCGGTGCTCATCGAGAAGACCGAGGAGCTCGAGCAGGCCTATTTCTCGGGACGCTGCGATCTTTATGCGCAGTGGGGTCCGACACTGGCCATTGCGCGCATCGCCAAGAGCAAGGTCGACGACCATGTCATCCTGCCCGACGTGCTCGCCGTCGAGCCTGAAGTCATGATCATGCGGCAAGGCGACGACAACTGGGTCGACATCGCCAACTGGACGCTGAGCACGCTGATCTTTGCCGAGCAGGAAGGCATCACATCGAAGAACGTCGACGAGATAAAGGCCAAGCCGACTTCACCGCAGGTCGCCAAATTCCTCGGCGTCACGCCAGGCATGGGCAAGGGTCTCGGGCTCTCCGACGACTGGGCCTACAAGGTGATCAAGAACGTCGGCAACTACGGCGAAATCTTCGATCGCGATCTCGGCAAGGACTCGCCCTACAAGATGGATCGCGAACTGACCAATTTGTGGAACAATGGCGGTGTCCTGTTCCCGCTGGTTGTTGATTGATCCGTTCTGAACGCATCCCGCTCCAGGTCCCGCCCGGCTCCCGCCGGGCGGGACCGCGCGGCAATTCGGGAAGGATTTCTGAATGGTCAGCCTGCTGAGAAATCAAAAAGTCCGCAACGCACTGTTGCAGATCCTGTATGTCGGCTCGATCGCCGCGATGGTGCTTGCCGGCATTGTGATCGCCAGACAGAACCTGGCGGCGCAGGGGATCACCTCCGGATTCGACTTCCTGTTCAAGTCGACGGGCTGGGACCTGAACTTCTCGCTGCTGCCCGCCACGGCCAACGACCCTTATTGGTGGTACTTCCTCATCGGGATCATCAATACGCTGTTTCTGGGAACCGTCGGCCTGACGCTGGCGACGATCGTCGGAACGATCGTCGGCCTGGCGCGGACATCCTCGAACGAATTGGCCCGGCTGCTCGGCCGCACCTATGTGGACATCTTCCGAAACATCCCGCTGATCCTCCAGGTTTTTTTCTGGTATGCCGTCATCACCCATCTGCCGACGCCGCGCGCCGCGCATGAGGGATGGGGCTTTCTCCTCACCAGCCGGGGGCTTTACATCCCGTTCCCCAATGTCAGCAGCGCCGCGCTCGCTGCGGCGACATTGGCTGTGATTGCCGCCATCGCGCTGCCGATCTGGCTGGGCAGGACATCGCGCCTCAGCCTGCCGGTCGGCCAGCGTGGCGGCATTCAGCTTGCCGGCACGGCGGCGGCACTTGCCTGCGCGGCCATCGTTCTGGTGGCCGGCCGCCTGGCCGACTCGCCGCTACTCGATTTTCCGGCGCTGCAAGGTCTCAATCTGCGAGGCGGCCTGCGCATTCCGCCGGAGTTTGCGACACTGGCCATCGCGATCGCCATCTATGGCGGCTCCTACATCGCCGAGATCGTGCGCGGCGGGTTCAAGGCTGTCGGCAAGGGCCAGGTCGAGGCGGCTCTTTCCCTGGGCCTCGGCCCGTGGCGGGTCTTCATGCTGGTGCGGCTGCCGCTGGCACTACGCGCCATGCTGCCAATCCTCGCCAACCAGTATGTCTGGCTGATGAAGGCGACCACAATGGGCATCGCGGTGGGCTTCACCGATTTCTTCATGATCGTGGCGCTGACGATCAACCATTCCGGCCAGACAATCGAAGCGATCGGCATCCTGATGGCTGGCTTCCTCGTCATCAACCTCAGCCTCGCCGCCATCTTCAACCGCATCAACAAAGCAATCGCCCTCAAGGGCAACCAGTTGAGGGGGTGAGGGATGGAAATGGTCGTTGTCGCCCCTCCTGCCATTGGCAAGATCGAGGATCTGAGGCGGCGCTTCTTTGCGACGCCCCTGCAGGCATTGCTGTCGCTGGCTTCCCTGGCGGTCATGGTCTTCCTGGCCTGGAAGCTCCTGAATTGGGCGGTTTTCTCGGCTGTCTTCACGACGAGCGGCGGACCCGAAGCCTGCCAGGCGGCGGCGGGAGCCTGCTGGTCGGTCATTGCCGCGCGATGGCGCATCATCCTGTTCGGCCTCTATCCCTATGACGAGCAGTGGCGGTCGGCCCTGGCTTGCCTGATCGTCGTGGTCATGACGGTGCTAAGTTGCGTTCCAGCCTTCTGGTCGGGTCGCCGCATCGCACTCGTATGGGGAGCCGGAACGGCGCTTTTCTACGTGCTGATGAAGGGCGGCGTGCTTGGTCTGCCCTATGTCGGCGAGGAGGCCTGGGGCGGACTGGCGCTGACCCTGTTCATCTTCGTGACCACCTGCCTGATCGGCTTCCCGCTGGCGATCTGCCTGGCGCTGCTGCGCCGCTCCGGCCTGCCATGGATTTCCCGCACCTCCGGCCTCATTATCGACGGGGTGCGTTCATTGCCTCTGATCTCGATCCTGTTCACCTTCGCCATCGTGCTGCCGTTCGCACTGCCGCAATGGCTGGTGGGCGACAAGCTGTACCGGGTGATCCTGGGCTCGGCCCTGTTTTTTTCCGCCTATCAGGCGGAGATCGTCAGGGGTGGGATGCAGGGCGTTCCCAGTGGGCAAGAAGAGGCAGCCATGGCGCTTGGCATGCGCTATTGGCAGCGCGTCGGCCGCATTCTTCTACCGCAGGCCATGCGCAATGCGCTGCCGGCGACGATCAACCAGTTCGTGATCTCGTTCAAGGAAACCTCGCTGGTGATCATCGTCGGCTTCTTCGAGATCCTGGCCTCCGGCAATGCCGCCTACGGCACCGGCGAGTGGCGCTTCGCCTATGTCGAGGTCTATGCCTTCATCGCCTTCATCTACTTCATCTTCGTGTTCAGCCTGTCCCGCTATGGCGCTTTTCTCGAGCGCCGTATGTCGGTCGGCGAACGATAGGGGGCGTTTACGTGCTTTCAGGAAACTCGCCCCGATCCAGCGGCCCCGCGGTGCTGATCGAAAATCTCGACAAATATTACGGGACATTCCAGGCGCTGCGAAAGTTGAGCTTGTCCGTGGATCGCGGCGAGAGGATCGTCGTCTGCGGCCCGTCCGGCTCCGGCAAGTCCACCATGATCCGCTGCATCAACCGTCTGGAGCAGCACAATGGCGGCCGGATCACCGTGCTCGGCACCGAGCTCAACGACGATGTCGGCAACATCGACGGGATCAGGCGGGAAGTCGGCATGGTGTTCCAGCACTTCAACCTGTTTCCACACATGACGGTGCTGGAGAACTGCATGCTCGCGCCCATGATCGTGCGCAAGGTGCCGCGCGCGGATGCCGAGGCGACCGCCCGGCGCTATCTGGAGAAGGTACGCATTCCCGAACAGGCGATGAAGTATCCCGGTCAGTTGTCCGGCGGCCAGCAACAGCGGGTCGCGATAGCGCGTGCCCTTTGCATGCAGCCCGAGATCATGCTGTTCGATGAGCCGACCTCTGCGCTCGACCCGGAAATGATCGCGGAAGTGCTCGACGTCATAGTCACGCTCGCCTCTGAAGGCATGACAATGATCTGCGTCACGCATGAGATGGGTTTTGCGCGCCGGGTTGCCGACCGGGTAATTTTCATGGATGGAGGCGAGATCGTCGAACAGGCGCCTCCCGATGAATTCTTCACCTCCTCCCGCAACGAGCGCACGCGGCAGTTCCTGTCGCAGGTGCTTGGTCACTGATCGATGCAACGATCCCGCGTCAGGCCGCAGCCATGTCCGTGACTGATCCCGTCACCGCCTTGCGCGAGATGCTCGGACCGAAAGGCTGGCTTTCGGGCAGCGATGCAAGGCCCTATCAGCGCGATTGGCTCGATCGCTACGGCGTCGCGGCTCTGGGCGTGGCCAGGCCTGCGGATACCTCCGAAGTAGCCAGTGTCGTAAAGACATGCCACGCGGCCGGCCTGGCGGTCGTGCCGCAAGGCGGCAACACCGGGCTTTGCGGCGGCGCCGTCGCCGATCGGCCGAATGCGGTGATCGTTTCGCTTTCGCGCATGACGGCGATCGGCAAACCGGACTTGGACAGCGGCTCGATCCTCGTCGAGGCGGGAGCCGTGCTTGCCGCGCTGCACGAGGCGCTGGAACCGCACGGCCTGATGTTTCCGATGCATCTCGGCGCGGAAGGCAGCGCCAGGATCGGCGGCCTGGTCGGCACCAATGCCGGCGGCAGCCAGGCATTCCGGTATGGCATGATGCAAGACCTCGTGCTTGGCCTGGAGGTCGTGACCCCTGACGGCGCGATATGGAACGGGCTGCGCGCGGTGCAGAAAGACAATGCCGGCTACCAGTTGCGCAAGCTCTATTGCGGCGCGGAAGGAACGCTTGGCATCGTGACGCGCGCGATCCTGCGGCTCTACCCGATGCCGCGGCGGCAGGCGAGCGCGCTTGTCGTCATGCCCGATTTCGCTGCGGCGGTTTCGTTTGGCACCTTTCTGCGGGGCGAGGCGGGGGAATTCCTGACCGGGCTCGAGTTCTTCTCCGACATCGGGCTGGGACTGGCCCTGAAACACCTGCCCGACCTCGCCTACCAGTTGGAGGCACGCGGCGAGGTCTATGTGCTGGTCGAACTGGCATCGGGCGCCCCCCGCGTTCCGCTCGACGAGATACTGGCTTCGGCGCTGGAGTGGGGCATGGAGCAAGGCCTGGTGCTGGACGGAGCATTGGCGGCGACGGGCGCGCATCGCGCACAATTCTGGCGGCTGCGAGAGGAGCAGCCGGAAGGACAGAGGCTGGAAGGAGAGCAGCTGAAGCACGACATCTCGGTGCCTCCGGGCGCTATCGCCCGTTTCGTCGAGGCCGGCGCAGAGATCTGCGACGACATTCTTCCCGGCGTGCGGATAAACCCGTTCGGGCATCTCGGCGACGGCAACATCCACTACAATCTGTCGCCGCCGGAAGGCCGCGCCGATTTTGGCGCCAAGGCCGAGCGATTCGCCGAGGCGCTATCGTCGCTCGCCACGGAAATGGGCGGCAGTTTCGCGGCCGAGCATGGACTTGGCCGCGCAAAGATCGCCATGGCCGACCGAAACCGCAGTCCATTGGAACGCGAACTCATGGCGCGGCTCAAGGATGCATTCGATCCACGGGACACGATGAATCCGGGCGTGCTGGTGCGCGCTGCTCGGCAAAGAAAAACTTTCGAATAGACGGCATTTCTTGATTTCGCCCCGAACCGCCTGCGTGCACCTATGAACCGAAGGCAGGCTCGATCGACCTGCCGCCAAAGTGAGGATGTCGAAGCATGATCCGCAATGGCGGCCGCCTTCTCGTCGAGTGCCTGATCGGGCTTGGCGCGACCAGGAGCTTCGGCGTGCCCGGAGAAAGTTATCTGGCCGTCCTGGACGCGCTGCACGACACGCAGGGGAAGCTGGACTACACGCTTTGCCGCAATGAAGGCGGCGCGGCGTTCATGGCCTCGGCCTACGGCAAGTTGACCGGCTCGCCAGGCATCTGTTTCGTGACGCGCGGCCCAGGCGCCACCAACGCCAGCATCGGCGTTCACACGGCCATGCAGGACAGTTCGCCGATGATCCTGTTCGTCGGCCAGGTCGGCACCGACATGAAGGGCCGCGAAGCGTTTCAGGAAATCGACTACCGGTCGGTGTTCGGCACGGTCGCCAAATGGGCGGTCGAGATCGACGATGTCGCGCGCCTGCCCGAGATTGTGGCGCGGGCATGGACGACCGCATTGACCGGACGACCTGGTCCCGTCGTGGTCGCGCTGCCCGAGGACATGCTGACCACCATGACAGAAGCGGCTCCGCTCAGCGCACCGGCGGCCATTTTCGAGCCGGCACCGGCGCCGGAAGCGATCGCTTCGGCCTTCAAGCTGCTGGCCAAGGCCGAGAGGCCGGTCCTGCTCATGGGCGGCGCCAACTGGACCGTGGACGGACGCGCGGCGCTACAGGCTTTCGCAGAGGC
>NZ_RZOL01000380.1:0-5913 GCF_004022985.1 Mesorhizobium sp. M7A.F.Ca.ET.027.02.1.1
GGCCAGCGAACGGCCCACGGCTTCCTTGTTCATCAGGTCCAGAAAGCCGGTACGATCAAGGCCGTAGAGCGTGCGCGACGCATCGAGATCATAGGCCATGGACAATGTCGTGCCCTGGAGGTTGCGGGCATTTTCCTGGACATAGGCGTCGGCGATCGAGAGCGACGAATTGACGATCGTCTTGGTGCGGATCTCGAACCAGCGGTCGAGGCCGATGTCGAGCGTGATCGAGGCAATGATGGCCACCATGATGGCGGGAATGGCGGCAACCAGGGCGAACATGGCGACAATGCGCACATGCAGCCGCGAAGCGGCCTTACCATGCCGGCGCGCCATCAGGATGCGGTGCACCTCACGCCCGACCAGCGCGATAAGAAACAGGACGAAAGCCGCGTTGAGGGCAATCAACGCCAGCGTCGTCGACTCGTTCGGTGTGATCGGCGTGGCGCCAACTAGGATGGTGAACGAGATCGCCGCCGTCATCAGCGCGCCGACGACCGCGATCACACCCGGCAGCGCAAGCAGCCGGCGCCCGTCACGAGCGCCGGGTTCGCTGAAAAGCGGTTGGTTTGTTGTCGGTGCCTGCGGAGCCATGTCGCCGTCTAGAGCCATGATTGCGTCGGATGTATGCAACGCATTGTGGCGATTATGCAACAAGTGTGACCGAGACGGAAATCTTTCGCGAGCCGATCCCCTGAAAAGAGCGCGGGCTCAGATCAAGGCTCAGCTCTGCCGCGATGATTTGTAGACGTTGACGCCGAGTTCGCGAATCTTCTTGCGCAGCGTGTTGCGGTTCAAGCCCAGCAATTCCGCAGCCTTGATCTGGTTGCCGCGGGTTGCCGTCATCGAAGCCAGGACGAGGGGGAACTCGACCTCGGACAGGATGCGCTGATAAAGCCCCGCCGGCGGCAATTCGCCGGCAAAGGAAGCGAAATAGCGCTGCAGGAAGTGCTCGACCGCCTGCCCGATCGACAAATCGTCGGGGATCAGATTGCCGCCACCCGGCACCACCGGACGTTCGCCGGTCTTGAGCTCCGCCTCGATGATCTCGGCGGAAATCTCGTCCTGCGAATAGAGCGCGGCGAGCCTGCGAACCAGGTTTTCCAGTTCGCGCACATTGACCGGCCACGGATAGCGCTTCATCAACTCGATGCCGCCGGAAGAAATGCGCTTGGTCTGCAGGCCTTCCATTTCGCCGAGCTTGAAGAAGTGGCGGACGAGGTCCGGCACATCCTCGGAGCGCTCACGCAGCGCCGGCAGCCGGAGCGGCACGACGTTGAGGCGATAGAAAAGATCCTCGCGGAAGAGCCCCTGGTTGATCAGCGTGCGCAGATCCTTGTTGGTGGCAGCGACGATGCGCACGTCGGTCTTGATCGGCGTGCGTCCGCCGACCGTGGTGTACTCGCCCTGCTGCAGCACGCGCAGCAGGCGCGTCTGCGCCTCCATCGGCATGTCGCCGATTTCATCGAGGAACAGCGTGCCGCCTTCGGCCTGCTCGAAGCGGCCGGTCGAGCGGTTCTGCGCGCCGGTGAAGGCACCCTTCTCGTGACCGAACAGTTCCGATTCGATCAGGTCACGCGGGATCGCCGCCATATTGATGGCGACGAAGGGGCCGCCGCGGCGGCGGCCATATTCATGCAGCGCGCGCGCCACCAGCTCCTTGCCGGTGCCGGATTCGCCCGAGATCATCACCGTCAGGTCGGTCTGCATCATGCGCGCCAGCATGCGGTAGATGTCCTGCATGGCCGCCGAGCGGCCGACCAGCGGCATTGCGTCGGGCTGCTCTTCCGGCCGCGTATCGATCTTCGGCCGGCGCGGCTCGGAAAGCGCCCGGTTGACGATGTTGAGCAGTTCGGTCAGGTCGAAGGGCTTGGGCAGATATTCGTAAGCGCCGGTTTCGGAGGCGCGGATCGCCGTCATGAATGTGTTCTGGGCGCTCATGACGATAACCGGCAGCTCCGGCCTCGCCTTCTTGATGCGCGGCAGCATGTCGAAGGCGTTTTCGTCCGGCATCACCACATCGGTGATGACCAGATCGCCCTCGCCCGCCGCCACCCAGCGCCAAAGCGTCGAAGCGTTGGAGGTGACGCGCACCTCATGACCGGCGCGTGAAAGCGCCTGGTTGAGGACGGTGCGGATCGCCGCGTCGTCGTCGGCGACGAGAATATTGCCGCGAACGGTCATTTGAGGTCTCCTTCGCCGTCATCATCGGCGCCGTTTGGCGCTTCTTTCCAGGCCGGCATCAGGATGCGGAATGTGGTGCCGCGCGGCGTCGATTCGCATTCGATGATGCCGCCATGCTCGCCGACGATCTTGGCGACCAGCGCAAGACCCAACCCGGAGCCGTTCGGCTTGGTGGTGATGAACGGGTCGAACAGGATCGGCAGGATGTCTTCGGAGACGCCGGAGCCATTGTCGCGCACGCAGAATTCCAGCGGCAGCGACACGCGGTCCTGCGTGCCCGGAACGGAAACACGGATGCCCGGCCGGAAGGCGGTCGACAGCACGATCTCGCCCTGCGGGTCGCTGCCGATCGCCTCGGCAGCGTTCTTGACCAGGTTGAGGAACACCTGGATGAGTTGATCGCGGTTGGCAAACACCGGAGGCAATGAAGGATCATAATCCTCCATTATCTTGATTTTCTTGGCAAAACCATTCTTGGCAATCGCCTTCACATGGTCGAGCACGACATGGATATTGACGGGATAGCGATCGATCGGCCGCTCGTCGGAAAACACCTCCATGCGATCGACCAGCGATACGATGCGGTCCGTCTCGTCGGTGATCAGCCGCGTCAGCGCGCGGTCTTCGTCGGAAGCCGACAGTTCGAGAAGCTGGGCAGCGCCGCGGATGCCGGAGAGCGGGTTCTTGATCTCATGGGCAAGCATTGCCGCCAGACCGGTCACCGAACGTGCGGCACCCCGATGCGTCATCTGCCGGTCGATCTTGTCGGCCATCGACCGTTCCTGGAACATCACCACGACGGAGCCCGGATATTCCGGCACCGGCGCGACGTAGAGATCGACGACCTTCTCGATGCCGAGACGCGGCGACGACACGTCGACCCGATACTCGTTGACCGGAGCCCGACGCTCGCGCACCTGATCGACCAGCGTCAGCAGCGGGCTGCCGAAGGGAATGAGTTTTGACAGCGTGTTGCGGGCGAGCATGTTTGCACTCGAGCGAAAGAAATCTTCCGCGTCGGCGTTGGCATAGGTGATGAAACCTTCCTCGCTGATCATGATCACCGGGCGACGGATGGTGTTGAGCACGATCTGGGCGGCATCCGCCATTTCAGCGCCTTGGTCAGCGGCGGCGTTCATGCGGCGCTCCGCAGGTTCAAGGGTTGCGGATCGCGCGAAAACACATCGCGCAGCAAGGCAATGACGCGCGCGGGCTCGAATGCGGTCAGTATGGCCTTTCGGCTGTCGTCGGCGACGCCGCCGGCATGCCGGTCGAGATACCAGCCAAGGTGTTTGCGCGCCTGGCGCAGGCCGCTTTCGGCGCCGTAGAGCGCCAGCATGTCCTCATAGTGGGCCACGATGTAGTCGGCGACCGCCGTCGAGTCCCGTGGCATGTTTGGCGTCGCCTCGCCGATCGCTGCGGCCGCAATGCCGCCTGCGATCCAGGGCGCGCCATAATGGGCACGGCCGATCATCACGGCGTCGGCACCCGATTGATCGAGAATGTCGGCCGCTTCCGCCGGCGAAGAGACGTCACCATTGGCGACGACCGGGATGGACACGGCTTCCTTGACGCGGGCGATGGCGCGCCAGTCGGCCTTGCCCTGGTAGAACTGGCAACGCGTGCGGCCGTGCACGGTCACCATGCTGACACCGGCCTGCTCGGCGCGGCGCGCGAGCATCGGCGCATTGAGCGCGCCTTCGTCCCAGCCAAGCCGCATCTTGACCGTCACTGGCACCTCGACCGCGCCGACAACGGCGTCGATCAGCGACAGTGCGTGGTCGAGATCCAGCATCAATGCCGAACCCGCATAACCGCCGGTGACCTTCTTGGCCGGGCATCCCATGTTGATGTCGATAATGCCGGCCCCCTCACCGGCGGCGATTCTGGCACCTTCGGCCATGTGCATCGCCTCACGGCCTGCAAGCTGAACCATATGGACAGGCAGGCCGGAGTGGCGTATGCGCAGGTTGAAACCGGCCCTGCCCTTGGCAAGCTCGCCGCTGGCAACCATTTCGGACACGACCAGGCCCGCTCCATGCGCGTGGGCACGCTGCCGGAATGGCTCGTCCGTAATCCCCGACATCGGTGCGAGGAACACGCGATTGCGGATTCTCACGCCACCGACATCGAGCGGCGCGGCCAATTTGGTCAAGTTAACCATGCACAAAAACCAAGCACCTTCATTCGTTGCACATTCTCTAGCCACAACCGGCGCAATGTGCAACGCGGAATGACGCCACATTAAGGCGCAATTGGGAAAATGCTGGCCTTCGGCTTTGGCCGCGACCAAAGCGCCGCGCGTCGCCGAGGACGCGCAAAAGACGCTTTGGAATTTCATACTTAGCGCACGATCTTTCCGAAAACCGATTACACTTTTCGGGATCGTGCGCTAGGACCAAACAGGCATGACTGACGCAAGTGAAAATCACGTTACGGGTGCGGATGGCAAGGTCGCGGTGGTGATCGTTGCGGCCGGCCGTGGTGCGCGCGCCGGACAGGCCAACGGACCGAAGCAATATCAACACATTGGCGGCTTTGCCGTCATTGCACACACGCTGGACATTTTTCTGGCCCACCCGCGGACCAGCGAGATCGTCGTCGCCATTCATGCCGATGACCATGAGCTGTTCCGGCAGGCGGCGGGCGCCAATGCCGAGCGCGTCATCGCCATCATGGGCGGGGCGACGAGGCAGGAATCCGTTCGGCTCGGCCTGCTTGCCCTTAGAGGCCAGGCGCCGGCGCAGGTCCTGATCCATGACGCCGTGCGTCCGTTTGTCGATGCGGACCTGATAGATCGCACCATCGCCGCCATCGGCGAGCGCGAGGGCGCGTTGCCCGCTTTGCCCGTCGCCGACACGCTGAAGCGCGAATCGGCCTCCGGCGTGGTTGGCGAAACCGTATCGCGCAGCGGGCTTCACGCGGCGCAAACGCCACAGGGCTTTCCGTTCTGGCCCATTCTTGCCGCGCACGAGAAAGCCCATCATCTGGGAAAAATGGATTTTACCGACGATGCCGCGATCGCCGAATGGGCGCATATTCCAGTCAAGATCGTTCCGGGCTCGCCGGACAATGTCAAACTCACCTGGGCACGGGATATTGCGATGGCGGACCAGCGGCTTTCCGGCGAACGCGTGCGCTTTCCCGACATCCGTACCGGCAATGGCTACGACGTCCACGCCTTCGAACCGGGAGACCATGTCACTTTGTGTGGCGTCGCCATAGCGCACGACAAGAAGCTGTCCGGCCATTCCGACGCCGATGTCGGTCTGCACGCCTTGACCGATGCGCTGCTGGCGACTTGCGGCGCCGGCGACATCGGCACGCATTTTCCGCCATCCGACCCGCAGTGGAAAGGCGCTGCGTCGCGCATATTCGTCGAGCATGCGGCGAAACTGGTGCGCGCGCGCGGCGGCCGCATCGCCAATGCCGACATCACGCTGATCTGCGAAGCGCCGCGCGTCGGCCCGCATCGCGAGGCCATGACCGCAGCCCTTTCGCAGATGCTGGCAATTACGCCGGATCGCATCTCGATCAAGGCCACAACCAATGAGAAGCTCGGCTTTGTCGGGCGCGAGGAAGGCATTGCGGCGATCGCCACCGCCAGCGTGGTGTTTCCCGGCGAGGTGCCGGAATGACCCACAACGAGCTGGCAAATGCCCTGCTGCAAGCCTGCCAGAGACGCAGCATCATGCTGGCAACGGCGGAAAGCTGCACCGGCGGCATGAT
>NZ_RZOL01000381.1:0-5893 GCF_004022985.1 Mesorhizobium sp. M7A.F.Ca.ET.027.02.1.1
CCTTCTTGGCTGGTGCGACGGGTTCAGCCTTGCGGCCAAGCCCGATGGACTTCGCCAGTTGCGAGCGCTGGGCGGCGTAATTCGGAGCCGTCATCGGATAGTCGCGCGGCAAGCCCCACTTCTCGCGATAGGCGTCCGGCGTCAGACCGAAGTCCGTGCTAAGGTGCCGCTTCAGGGATTTGAACTTCTTGCCGTCTTCGAGGCAGATAATGAAGTCTGGCGTCACCGACTTCTTCGGGTTGACCGCGGGAGTTTGCGGCTCAACGACAGGCGCGATCGGGGTACCAAGCCCGGACAGAGACATGTGCACGGATGCGATTAGTTCAGGCAGGCCGGTAGCCGGTACAGGGTTCTTACTTACGTAGGCGGACACAATGTCCGCAGTAAGCTCGGCTAGTTCGGCGGCGCGGTGATCGGATTCTTCGGTCAATGTGTCGGTCCTTTTGTCTGATTTGTCCCATCTTTATTTGAGCACTGTCCAGGACGCAACCGGGCCTGATCTATTCTAAGCCAATGATGGCGGCCGGCTTTGCGGCGCTGGGCAAGAGCGACCCCGAAATTGACGCGTTCTTTTTGGCCGCGACTTAGCTGTAGACCAATATAACAGGCTACGCGTCAGCCATCTAAGTGACGGGTCGATTACATGCCGATTAGCTAAATAACTGAGCGTCTAACGGACAAGTACGGAACCAAAGCGGTTACGTCAGACCTTTGCTCGCATGGTCCAAGACTTTATTCCTGCCGTCTTATGATGAAGAACGGAAGTTGATCGGCACAATATAGGGCCATCGCGCAACGGATCGATAGCAAGCTGAATTTGGGCGGCTATGGTGTGAACGCGGAAGTCGGGTCAGGCCCGCTTGAAGTCCTTAAGCCCCAGGCGTACCCGCTGGCCTTCCGCGAAGGCAATGGCGACCGATTCTAGGTCGAATGATCGGGTAAGTTCTTCGCCGTTCCCAACAACACGGACGAACCACTCGCCCATGGCCTCGACTATCTCAACGGACGTGTGGTTTGCGCCGCCTTTGGTGTCGTCCATCGCAACTGCCTCGTGTCTGGATGGGGACAAGACGAAACAATATGACTGCTCGCCTTTCAAGCGCTAAAAGGCCGGCGCCTGCTTTTGCGGGGGGCTCTGGCAGGCGCCGGCCGGACGGTCCAATCAGGTCCGCCGCGATGATCCAGTTAGCTGATTCTTGACGTTACGTCATGTGGTCTGGCTGGCCGGAGCCGCGCATGACTGAAACGTGGCATCAACATGGTAAGCAGTTCGGCGAGCCTCCTGCATCGCCTGCACCCGAGCGGCCTCGAACCTTTGCCGCCGGTCAATGCCTGACACAATGACCGGCAGCCTGTATCGAGCCTGCTATGCGGCCGAACGCTGATCCTGGCCGTCAATCGAAGAGGCAAGATCAGTTTCGATTTCCGCAAGCTGCCGGCGCTTCTCAGCCAGTTCCCCAGAGAATCCGAACTCGCCGCCCTCACGCGAGCGATAGGAGGTGAGCCTGAGCTCGGCATCCTCAAGACGCTGGCGGTATCGTTCCTGCTCGCCCTCGAAGCCGGCCAAGGCATGCTCGAGCCGGGCGATGGCGCCAAGCGGCGCGGTGGTGACAGGGAGCTCGATTTCATGCTCGGCGCCGGTGCGCATGAGCATGGTGGCATAGCGATAGCCGTCCTTGCCGAAGCGCTCGCCGGAATATTTGAAATCGAACCCGCCGATGGAGGCGATGGTGGTTTTGCCTTCCTGCTGAAGCTGCACGAGGGTCAGGATTTCCTTCATCAGTGCACGACCTGCGCGTTTTCGCTCCGTGAACGCCTCGCCCCCGACCACCATGCTGAACCCATCGCCGGTCGTCGGCACGAGGCGCTCGATATCCTTGCCCACCTCGCCGATGCGCCGGGTCGCGTATTCGATATCGCGCTCGGCATCGCGGATCTGCCGTCGAACGGCGTGCTCATCATCAATGTGGGCCGCGCGAAGGCGCTCCAGACGGGAAATGTCTGCCTCCAGATCTGCCTTCTGCATCAGGCGCGGATCGCCCGAGGCGATCGCCTTGGCCATGGCGAACTGGTTGGCCTGTCCCTCACCCATATCCTCCAGCCGCCGAATGGACGTGTCACCGGACAGGGCAGCCGCGATGAACCGGGCCTTGCGCTCGTTGTTCTGCCACATCTGGGCGTCCATCGATCCCTCGGTGGCGTAGGCGAAGATATCGATCACATCGTGCTGGTTGCCCTGCCGCAGGATACGACCTTCGCGCTGCTCGATCTGGGAGGGAAGCCACGGTACATCGAGATGATGCAGCGCCTTGAGGCGAAGCTGCGCGTTGACGCCGGTGCCCATCGTGTCGGAAGAGCCTAGTAGGAACCGGATTTTTCCAGCGCGCACATCGCTAAACAGGCGCTGCTTGGCCTCGGACTTCTTGAAGTCCTGCATGACGGCGATCTCGGAGGGCGGAACGCCCATGCGGACCAGCTCGTCGCGGATCCAGCGATAGGCCGAGAAGCCTCTGGTTTTCTCGACGCTGATCGTGCCGAGATCGGAAAAAATCATCTGCGCGGCGCCGGATAGCTCGAAGGGCTTGCCGTCGGGGCGGACATAGTCGTTGCCGGCGGTTTCCTGCCAGACGCGGAAGGCGTTGGAAACAAGGTCGTTGAGCTTGTTGTCCGCCTCATTGTCATTGTCGGCATCGACCAGGCGCAGGTCGATCGCCGCGTGGCGGCCATCTGTGATGACCGACAGCAGAATATCGTCGCCCGGCTCGGGTGGCCCTTCGCGTTGCTCGATGGCCTTGATGCGGGCGTCGAGCACCATCTGGTAGCGCTTGAAGGCGGCGGACGGCTTGGCGGTGATGATCTGACGTGCGCCGGTCGAAAGCGCCGGCACCTTCACATAGTCCCGAAGGTCTTGCGGCATCACCACATCCGCGAAGGAGCGGAACATGGCAATCAGTTCCGGCACGTTGACGAAGGTGGCGAAGCGCGTCACCGGCTTGTATTTGCCGGATGGCTGCAACTCGAGTTCGGTCGTGACGTCGCCGAAGGTCGAAGCCCAGGCGTCGAACTCGTGCAGGCCGCGCTGAAGCAGCGCCTCGTAGCCGAGATAGCGCTGCACCGAAAACATCTCGCCAAGCGTATTGGTGATCGGCGTGCCGGAGGCCAGCACGAGCGCCCGGCCCGGATTCTTCGTCTCCACGAACCGGGATTTGACATAAAGGTCCCAGGCCCGCTGCGAGCCGTTCGGATCGACGCCCTTGAGCGTCGACATGTTGGTGGCGAAGCTGAGCTTCCTGAACTCCTGGGCCTCGTCGACGATGATCTGGTCGACGCCGATCTCGGAAATGGTGAGCAGGTCGTCCTTGCGGGTCGCCAGCGCCTCCAGCCGTTCCTTGAGCCCCTCCTTCAGTCTCGAGGCGCTTGCGCGAGACGCGGTCGTCGCCCTCGACCTTGGTCAGTAGCGTCTCGTAGAGCTCTAGTTCGTCCTGAATCATCTGTTGCTCGAAGGCGGACGGCACGCCGATGAAGCGGAAGGCGCTGTGCGTGATGATGATCGCGTCCCAGGTGGCGGTCGCCGCACGCGACAGGAAGCGATGTCGCTTGGCTAAAGAAAAATTCGTTTCGTCGGCGACGAGGATGCGGGCGGTCGGGTAGAGCGCCAGAAATTCGCGGGCCATCTGTGCAAGGCAATGGCCGGGAACACCAACATGGCCTTGGCGATCAGGCCAAGCCGGCGCTGCTCCATGACGGCCGCGGCAATCGTCATGGTCTTGCCGGCGCCCACGGCGTGGGCGAGGTAAGTCGAGCCAGCCGAGACGATACGCCAGATGCCGCGCTTCTGGTGCCCATAAAGCGAAAAGGCGCCCGAGGCGCCTGGAAGTTGCAGGTGATCCCCGTTGAACCGTCGGGGGGCGATGTTGTTGAAGCGGTCATTATAGACCCGCGCCAGCCGGTCGGTCCGGTCGGGATCGGACCAGATCCAGTTCTGGAAAGCGGTCTTGATCTTCTGCAGCTTTTCCTTGGCGGCTTCCGTATCCACGACGTTGAGCACGCGCTTTTCAGCAGGCCCCTCCTTCACCGTATCGAAGATCTGCGGCACCCGGCTGTTCAGCGCATCGGCGATGAGTTCGCCGGCATGCCGGCGATCAGTGCCCCATTCCGAGGTGCCGGCCGCCATCCAGCCGAGCTGGCGCGCCTCTACCGTCCATGAGGCGAGCTCCGGCATGTGGTGGATGCGAATCTCGGCGCCCAGAGTCTCCTTGACGGAGGCGACGACATCGGCAGCCGGAATCCAGGGTGCGCCGAGACGCGCCGTGATATCGGATGGGCCAAGGTCGGCGGGCTGGACCTCGACGAGCGCCCGGACATTGCGCTCGAAGACGGGATCGAGTGCGGCAGCCGCCTCGGCCGCCTTGAGCTTGTCGCGGACCTGGCCCGAAAGATAGGCGTCGGCGGTCTGCCATGATCCGCCTTCAGGATCGCGGAAGATCGCATCGCCCAGCTCGGCGACGACAGCATCGGGATCGGCATGGAGCAGTTCAGCGATGTGATCGACGTCGACATGGCCGCGTTCGTTGAGTACGACGGCCAGGGCATCGGCGGCCGAGGTGATGACAGGCGCCGATGGCGGTGCGATCACCCGTTCGGTGAAGATCGGACCGGGCCGTGCGGTATCGGTCTCAAGGTCGTAGTCCTCGATCGAGGCGACCAGCCAGCAATCGGGATCGTCGAGGAAGGGCTGCAGGTTCGGCCGGCGATGCGTCTCGCGCGCCTCGCCAGTCTCGGGATCCTCGCTGGTCGAAACAACTGTGGTGTTGATCGGCCCGAAAGCGCGCACGAAATTGGACCAGGCGATGCGCAGCTTGACCTGGGCCGGCTTCCAGGGCCGGTCGAGCTCCTGGGCCTTGAGAACTTCGCGCACCGCATCGCGGATCGGGATCAGCTTACGGATAATGCGCGCATGCTTGTCGGGCACGCCGTCGGCGCTGCGCCCCTTGCGCAGGGGAACAGTCACGGGAACCCCGTCGACCATCTGCATCAGCGCCGTATTCGACGCGATGAAGTAGCTGCCCTCACGGATCGCGGGAGCGTCGGGAAGCGACTCCCCTGCCCCGTCGATGTCGTCGCCGTCGAGGTCGATTGCCTCGGGCTCGCCGTCATAGATGGCTTCCGGGAGCAGGGAGGTCGCATGGGACAGCGCCGACGCGAGATCGACGCCGGGACGCGGCAGGCAGGTGTAGGTCTCTCCGAACGGGCCCGACGTGCTGGCATGAGTGCCGAGCACGAATTCGGGATGCTGGGCGAACCAGCGATTCACGTTGACCGCCCCCTCGTCGCCGTCAGCCAGGCGGACCTCGACGGTGTCGAGCCAGGTAACGTCGCCCTCGGCCTCTCCCGGCTTGCGCTTCCGGAAGAACAGGATGTCGACCACCACATCGGTGCCGGCATCGGCCTGGAAGCTGCCCTGGGGCAAGCGGATTGCGGCGACGAGATCGGCGGACTTCGCGATATGCTCGCGAGCCGAACAATCCGCCTTGTCCATCGTACCCGCGCTCGTCACGAAGACCGCGAGGCCACCCGGCTTCAGAAGGTCGATCGAACGAGCGATGAAGTAGTCGTGCAGACGCGGCCCCATCGAGCGATAGGCGCGGTCCGAGCGGACGGTACGATCCGAGAAGGGCGGGTTGCCGATAGCGAGGTCGAAGCTGGCCGGCAGATCGGCGCGGGCGAAGTCGGCATTGATGATGCGCGCCCGTTGCTGCAGCAGGCGAGCGATGCGGGCGGTCACCGGATCGATCTCGACGCCGGTGACATGCACCTGGTCGCGCAGTTCCGCCGGCAACAAGGCGGGGAACAGGCCAGTGCCGATGCCGGGTTCGAGCACCCTGCCGCCGCG
>NZ_RZOL01000382.1:0-5871 GCF_004022985.1 Mesorhizobium sp. M7A.F.Ca.ET.027.02.1.1
GATCAGTGCTCTGGAACTGATCGAAAATCCGCAGACCATCGCTGCCGTATCCTTCAACATGGCCAGCGCCACCTGAAACGAGCCCGACCAGGTCGTACTGCTCCGACAGCGTCTGGTAGATGCTGCCGCGCCCCGTGACCTTCACGAACTTGGCATCACCACCGAGGCCTGCGACCTCCACCGTCGTGGTGGCGTAGATACCCTCGTGCGGGTTCTTCATATCGTCGATGGTGTTGTAGACCAACCCGAGGCTGACCGACGACTTGATCCAGGGGCTTTGTTCGATGCCATCAAGGATCGCGGTTGAGATATCGCAGGTGCCGCTGGGGTCTAAATCGGTGGGATTGCAGCCGTCGTCAACTTCATATTTTTCCTGCGAGATGTTGTACGCCAACTGCGTCGAGATGCTGTCGGTGATCGGCAGGCCGAAGCGGATCGTCGCGCCGGTGGTATCGCTGTCATAGTTGTTGTTGTATTCCCGCGTCGACTTGAAGATGTCGAAACCGGCGGCAATGCGCCGTCCGAGGAAATAAGGCTCGGTGAAGGAGAGGCTGTAGTCGCGTGAATTCTTGCCGCCGCCCGCCGACAGCTTGATGAACTGGCCACGACCGAGGAAGTTGCGCTCGGTCACCGATCCTTCGACCGACGGACCGGCCGTGTCGCCACCGGTCGAATAACCAGCGCCCACGGAGAACTCGCCGGTCGATTTCTCGACCACATCGACCACCAGAACGACCTGGTCGGGCTGCGAGCCCGGCACGGTCGAGATGTCGACTTTCTCAAAGTAATTCAAGTTTTCCAGGCGCTTCTTCGAGCGCTGGATGAGCACCTGGTTGAAGGCGTCGCCTTCGCTGACATCGAACTCGCGGCGAATGACATAGTCACGCGTGCGATCATTGCCGCGGATCTCGATGCGCTCGATATAGGCCTTGGTGCCCTGGTCGATCGTGTAGACGACCGAAATGGTGTGGTTCTCGAAATTGCGGTCGCCGCGCGGCGTGACCTGCGCGAAGGCATAGCCGGAACCGGCCACCTTCTCGGTCAGCGCGATGATGGAATCCTCGACGTTCTTGGCGTTGTAGACGTCACCCTTATGGGTCTCGATCACCGATTCCAGCGACTTGCCGTCGACTTCAGGGATTGAGCTCTCGACGCTGACATCACCGAACGTGTAGCGGTCGCCTTCCTGGACGGTGATGGTGACCGTGTACTTGTTCGTCGCGCTGTCGAGCTCGCCGACAGCAGACACGACCTGGAAGTCGGCATAGCCGTGATTGTAGTAGAAGCGGCGCAGCAGCTCCTCGTCCGCGCGCAGCTTGTCATCGTCATAGACGTCGTCGCGCAGGACGAAGGAAAGCCAGGACGAGCGCTTGGTATTGATGATATCCGCCAGGCGGCGGCTGGAATAGGCACTGTTGCCGACGAAATTGACCGCCGCGATCTGCGTGCGATCGCCTTCAACGATGTTGAAGACAACGTTTACGCGATTGTCGCCAAGCTGCATGACCTGCGTGGTCACGGTCACATCGTCACGACCAATGCGCCGGTAAGCAGCCTTGACTGATTCCACGTCGGCATCGAGCGTCGCCTGTGAGAACGTTCCGCGCGGCTTCAGCTGCACCGCCGCCGCAAGCGCATTGTCCTTGAGCTTCTTGTTGTTCTGGAACAGCACCTGGTTGACCACCTGGTACTCGGCGACCTTGACCACCAGCGTCGAGCCGACCTGGTTGATCTGCACGTCCGAAAACAGGCCAGTGCCGAACAGTGCCTTGACCGCACCGTCGATATCGGAACTGGAGAAAGCCTTGCCCGGCTTGATGGTGATGTAATTGCGGATGGTCTCAGCGTCGATACGCTGGTTGCCGCTCACTTCCACTCTGCTGACGACAGCGGCTTCAGCCGCCGATGTGGCAACGAACTGCACTGCGAGCGCGCCTGGCACGACCATGGCCGCGGACAGGGTCACCGCGGACGCGGCGCTTAGAAACTTGGATGCTGCCTTCATCGGGCTTAATAACCTTTTCTCGTAGTCCCCACGGCGAGAAAACCGGACGTGCGGTAATTTCCCCTACCGTATTAACCGGATTTTCCCTACACGCAAGGCTTCTGGTTAATTTGTATTTACTTAACCCTGCGGCGTGGCTTTCGCGTCACTCATATCCCCTTGCATGGTAAACGGCGTCTCAACATCGTCCATGCAGAAGCCAAATTTCTTCATGATTTCAGCACCCAAACAGATCGTTCCAAAAAACGAACCCCATGAAGCACAGCACAAGAAGCAACCCGGCCCGATAGGCCATTTCCATCATCCGTTCCGACACCGGACGGCGAATGACAGCCTCCACCCCGTAGAACAAGAGGTGACCGCCGTCGAGGGGGGGAATCGGCAAAAGGTTCAGAATTCCGATGCCAACGGATAGCAGTGCAACCAGTTGCACGAGCCATTCGAATCCCAGCTTCGCAGCCCTGCCCGCCATGTCGGCGATCTTCACCGGACCGCCCAGCTGACATTTGTCTTCGCGCCCGACAACAAAGCGCTGCAGGAACTGGCCGGTGCGCTGGATGACGTGACCGGTTTCCTCGACCGCCGCCGCGACCGCTCCGACCGGCGTGTAGGTGATGAGCCTCGGCTGACCGAGTTCCTTGTTGTTGACGACACCGATCACGGCGACCTTGACCTTGTTGCCGAGCGCGTCTTCCTGTTCCATCAGCCGCGGCGCCGCGGTCACAGTGACCTCCTGGCCGTCGCGCAGCATGACGAAGGTGATTGCGTCGTCGGCACGGCCCGAGACCAGGCGCTGGACGTCGCCAAAGGTTTCGACCTTGTTGCCGTCGACGCTGACGAATCGGTCGCCGGGAAGGATGCCGGCCTTCGCCGCCGGGCTGTCGGCGGTCACCTCGGCCACCATGGGCTCGGCGACATAGCGGCCATAGGCGGTGAACAGCACGGAAAAGACGACGATCGTCAGCAGGAAATTGAACAATGGTCCGGCCACCACCGTTGCCGCGCGCTTCCAGATCGGCTGCGTGTGAAAGGCGACCTTGCGCTCGTCCTCGGTCAGCGTTTCAATTTCTTCCGACGTGGGCTGGCTCGATGTGGCGTTCATGTCGCCGACGAATTTTACATAGCCGCCAAGCGGGATCGCACACAGTTTCCAGCGCGTGCCGTGGCTGTCGTTGAAGCCGAAGAGTTCCGGGCCGAAGCCGATCGAGAAGGCCCTGACGCCGATGCCGCACCAGCGCCCGACAAGGTAATGGCCCATTTCGTGGACGAACACGACCACGGTCAGCACGAAGAGGAATGGCACCAGCGTACCGAGGACAAAGCCTTCTGTGCTGAAAAGCGCGTGAAGAATCTCGTTCAAGACAAACCCTCAAATTCTTCCACGGCGCGGACTGCGCCGTGACTGTGACACCAATCCGGGCGAATCCAAGGCGCACCGCGCAAAGGACCCTGAAATGACATCGCTCAAACGGGAAACAGACCCTGCGCCGGATGATCGGCGTTCGCCGAAATCCAGCCGATGACGTATAGGGCGAATGCCGCCGCGACAAGCCCGTCGACACGATCCATGACGCCGCCATGGCCCGGGATGAGCGCCCCCGAATCCTTGCGGCCATGGCGGCGCTTGATCCAGGATTCAAACAGGTCGCCTGCCTGCGAGACAATCGACAGCATGAGCGCGACCAGGCCGAGCAATACCATATTGCCGACACCGGCAGCTGCGGCGAGGACCAGCCCGGCGACGACGCCGCCGACAGCGCCGCCGAGTGCGCCGCTGCGCGTCTTGCCGGGCGAGATAGAGGGCGCCAGTTTCGGCCCCCCAATGGCTCGGCCAACGAAATAGGCAAGGATATCGGTGGCCCAGACGACAGCGAACAGGAACAGGATGGCAATGAGGCCTGAACGATCGCCATCGCGCAGCAAGGCGAGCGACAGGCCTGAAACCGCGGCATAGGCAAGGCCGCTCGCATCCCATTGTCCGGTCTTGCGAACCGAGGCGGCTATCGCCGTTGCGGCAACAATGGCCGCCACAAGCGGCAGCAGCCAGGAGGCGGCCAGACCGCCAATCAAGGCGCCAATGAAGACAACCAGCAGTGCTTCCGGCAGGAAACCAAGGCCCGTTGCCCCGGTTGGCCGCGACATGCGGGTCCATTCATAGAAGATCGCCGCTACGATCACGGCACACAGCAGCCGGAACGGCAAACCGCCGATCCAGGTCAAGCCGAGAGTGATGATGGCGAGCACGATCGCCGAAACGATACGCAGTTGAAGATTGCTCATCCCGCGGCCGGTCGCGAAGCGACGTCATGGCCCCCAAGTCCGCCGAAACGGCGTTCGCGGCCAGCAAACTCACGCAAAGCTTCCGCAAGGTGCTCGCGGCTGAAGTCGGGCCAGTAGCAAGGCAGGAAGACGAGTTCGCTATAGGCGGCTTGCCACAGAAGGAAGTTCGACAGCCGGAGCTCGCCGCTGGTGCGGATGACCAGTTCCGGGTCGGGAATGCCTTGCGTATCGAGCGCGCCGGCAAAGCTTTCGGCTGATATCGCCTCGGCGTCGAGTTCGCCACGCGCCACGGCCGCCGCAAGCTTTTGTGCCGTACGAACGATTTCGTCTCGTCCGCCATAGTTGAAGGCGATCACCAGCGTCAGCGATTCGTTTGCGGCCGTCAGCGTTTCGGCCTCGTCGAGCAGTCCCCTGATATCAGACTGCAACCCTGCCCGGTCACCGATGATTCTAACCCGCACACCGCTCTGGTGCAGTTCAGCAAGGTCACGGCGAATGAACATTTTCAAGAGGCCCATCAGGTCGCTGACCTCGGACTTCGGCCGCGACCAGTTCTCCGACGAGAAAGCATAGACGGTCAGGTAGGAAATGCCGAGCCCAGGTGCCGCGCGCACCGTCTTGCGCAGCGCCTCGACACCGGCACGGTGGCCCGCAAGACGGGGCATGCCGCGCGCCTTGGCCCAGCGTCCGTTTCCGTCCATGATGATCGCGACATGCGCGGGCGTTGCCATGTTCTCGCTTTCGGGTCAGCCGGCGGCCATGACCCTAAACCTGCATGATTTCAGCTTCCTTATCGGAAAGCAGGTGGTCGATGGTGCTGATCGTCTCGTCGGTAAGTTTCTGGACCTGGTCCGAGCGCTTGCGCTGATCGTCTTCGCTGATGTCGCCGTCTTTCTCCGCCTTCTTCAGGAAGTCCATGCCGTCGCGGCGCACATGGCGCGCGGCGACACGGGCGTTCTCGGCGTAGGTGTGCGAGATCTTGACCAGTTCCTTGCGGCGCTGTTCGTTAAGTTCGGGAAGTGGAATCCTGAGGTTGGTGCCGTCTACGATCGGGTTGAACCCCAAATTGGATTCGCGGATCGCGCGGTCGACCGCGCCAACCATCGACTTGTCCCATACCGATACCGAGATCATGCGCGGCTCCGGCACCGAGACGTTGGCGACCTGATTGATCGGCATGGTGGTGCCGTAGGCCTGCACCTGGATCGCATCGAGCAGATTGCTGGAGGCGCGACCGGTCCGCAGCGAGGCCAGATCATGCTTGAACGCGGCAATAGCCCCATCCATGCGCCGCTTGAGATCGTCGTACTCACCACTCATCTTTATCTCCTCGACCCGTCTAATGCGGGCTCACTGCTTCGGGCCGTCTTCGAATCGGACTTTCGAAAACCGGCTTCCCTTTTCGGGTCAGGCCGCCGATCAATCGTCCGCGACGACGGTGCAGCGGCCGCCGCCCCTCAGAATATCGCCGAAACCACCTTTTTCGTGGATCGAATAGACGATTATCGGAATGTTGTTTTCGCGCGCAAGTGCAATCGCAGCAGTATCCATGATGGACAGGCCGCGATTTATGACTTCGCCATGGC
>NZ_RZOL01000383.1:0-5868 GCF_004022985.1 Mesorhizobium sp. M7A.F.Ca.ET.027.02.1.1
GTGCAGGAAGGCGCGGATTTCCGGCGTCGTCGTTACCGCTTCGGTGCCGCGCCTGAGCACCAGCACGTCGGGGTCGGACAGGATGCCGAGGCCGGGCTTTTCAGCGCGCTCCAGCGTGCCGCTTTCCTCGCCGCCGGTGTATTTGAACTCGCGCATGCCAAGGAAGGTGAAATTGTCGTCGCGCAGCCACTCCAGGAAGGCAAGGGCCTCGGCAACGCTCTTCTTGTCGAGCGGCACGGCCGTATAGCGGAATTCCGAGATCGCCTGATCGAGGCGGGCCAGCATCGGCCTCCAGTCGTGAACGGCGGCATGAACCTGGCCAAGGATCTTGCGCAGCCGCTCGCTCAATCCGCTCGCCTGCTCGGATGTCAGCCGCGGGATGTGGACATGGATGACGCTCAGCCGGTCGTGGCTGCCATCGTCCTTGGCGAAATTGCCGTCGCCGAGGATTTCTTCCACGCCGCCCTTGCCGTGGCGCACCACGATAACCGGATGGGTGACCAGGGTCGGTTCGCCCGATGTCTCGGTGATCTCGCCGAGGATGGAATCGAACAGGAACGGCATGTTGTCGTTGACGACTGTGACAACCGTCATCGGGCGGCCGTTTCGCACAACGCCCGAATCGGCATCGACGGCGACGACGCACTCGCCTTTCCTGTGAGTGGCGACTGCCTGGCCGGCGAGATCGGCAGCCCGCTCCAGGTCGGCCACATCGTAGGGAGCAATGTCTTCAGCTGGCGCGCGGGCGAGCAGATAGTCTGCAAGCCTGGCCGGCCTTTCCTCCGCTTTAATCGCTGCCGTGGCTTTTTTCTTCGGCTTGCTCGCGGATTTCACGCTGGCCATGACGCACGTCCCTCCCGTCGAATGCTTTTACGATTATGGTAGCAGATGACCGCTGTTTGGCGACAAAGGTTTGACGGCTTGCCAAGAATTATCGGAATTTGGCGACAAGATGCCGCGCAACGAGGAGAAATGACCCATGACCGGCAAAATCAGCGCGCTTGATCTTGGCCAGGGAGAGCTGAGCGAGGCGACAAAAACCTATTTCGCCAAATGCGAGGAGAAGCTCGGCCTCGTCCCGAACGTGCTCAGGGCCTATGCCTTCGACGACAGAAAGCTGCGCGCCTTCACCGACATGTACAACGATTTGATGCTGGGTGAGTCCGGCCTGTCGAAGCTGGAACGCGAGATGATCGCGGTCGCCGTCTCCTCGATCAATCATTGCTACTATTGCCTGACCGCGCACGGCGCGGCGGTGCGCCAGCTCTCCGGCGACCCGCCGCTCGGCGAAATGATGGTGATGAATTTTCGCGCCGCCGATCTTTCGCCCAGGCAGGTGGCAATGCTCGAATTCGCCGTCAAGCTGACGCAAGAGCCGGCCAAGATCGTCGAGGCAGACCGGGCCGCGCTGCGTCAGGCCGGCTTCACCGATCGCGACATCTGGGACATCGCCTCGACCGCTGCCTTCTTCAACATGTCGAACCGCGTGGCCGCGGCAATCGACATGCGCCCGAACGACGAATACCACGCCATGGCACGGTGAATTTGCTTTCTTCTCCCCTTTTTACGGGGAGAAGATGCCGGCAGGCAGGCGAGGGGCGGCACCAACATCCGTGAATCGAGGGCCAACTTTGCGCTGCCCCTCACCCGACCCTTCGGGCCACCCTCTCCCCGTAAACGGGGCGAGGGGAAGATCAGCGAGCAGCGATCGCCGCCGCCGCGCCGGCCATGGTCGTCGCGCTGACGCGGTTGGCGATCTTCATGGCGCGCTTGCTCTTCAAAAGCTTGCGCGCCTGTGATGCGGCGAGCACCCAGGCGAGATCGATGGCGACCAGCACCACGGCCATGGTCGCCGTCAGCTCGACCCAGCCGACGATGCTGACCGAAGCGAGGTCGATGATGGTCGGCAGCAGCGCCAGGTAGAACATCATGATCTTGGGATTGCCAAGCGTCACCGCCATGCCGGCGAAGAACAGCTTTGCCGGAGAATCCGCGCGCGGCATCTCGCCCTCTTCTGCATCGACAGGCGCGGTCCACATTTTCCAGGCGAGGTAAGCGAGATAGGCGACGCCGACCCATTTCACCACGACGAAGGCGAAATGGAAGGTCTGCGCCACGACAGCCAGGCCGAACACCGCCAGCGACAGCCAGATGCCCTCGCCGATCCACATGGCGAGCAGGAACGGAAACACGTCGCGAAACCCTTTCGAGATGACGCGCGCGACAAGCGCCGCGATCGATGGACCGGGCGAACCGGCGGCAACGAACAGAGCGGCGGCGAAAATCAGGAGCGAGGTGGCGTGCATAACCGGGGTCTCTGGTTGAAAACCTTTGATTTCGGATATTAGCGCAAGTGGCTCGGCTGCGGTAGCACCGACAAAAGACCCTTGTCGGTCCAGCATCTCGCGGCTAGAAAGGCCGCCGCGAAACAATTTTGAGCGTCACTTTGCCTACGTAACCGCCGGTCTCGTCAACTCCCCCGACACACTGCATGACACCGCATTCGCGGTGTCTGTTTTCATTTCATGTGTTCTTCTGGGCGGCGGTTCGAGACCGGTTTGGCACTGCTGAACCGTTGTTGCGCGCTGCCGCCCGTGACATCCGATTTCCGATCATAGCAAGCGACCGCCACGCCGCGCCCGCATGGGCATCTCGACATCGCCGGCCTGATGAACTTCCCGACGGGAAGGGCTTATCGGCATGTCTGGACTTCAGCGTATCCATTGGACGATCGCACCCCAAACCCCACCTCGGCCGCTCATCAGCTGCAATCGTTGCGGCACTGTGAAGGCCTATTGCAGCAGCGGGAAATTCCGCGTCAACGCCAATGGCAAACGCATCGACGTGTGGCTGATCTATCGCTGCATCGACTGCGACAACTCCTGGAATTTCGGCATTTTCGAGCGCTGCAACCGCCGCGACATCGACCCGACGCTGCTGGCGGCGCTCGAACGCAACGATCCTGCACTCGCTCACCGTCATGCCTTCGATGTAATCGCGTTGCGCAACCGGATCGGGCGCGTCGAGGAGTTCTCCGATGTCAGCATTCACAAGCGCAGGCTCGGCGACACCGGGGAAGCCGCGACCGTGTTGGAGATCCAGCTTGGACTGGAAATGCCGACATCGCTGCGACTCGACCGGCTGCTCGCTGGCGAACTCGGCATCTCGCGATCACGGCTTCAGGCGCTGGAAAAGAGGCGGCTGCTCATCGTTGACCCGGATGGCGCAAAGGCCCTGCGCAAGCCTACCCGCGCGGGAATCGCGATCCGCATCGATCTGGCCGGCGAGGCCGATCGGCAGGCCATCATCTCGGCTGCCGGTGGATGAACGAAAAAGGGGCGGAACACTGGTTGCTCCGCCCCTCTCGATTGTCGGAAAATAGAGAGCTTACGCCGCGCCGACCACCTTGGACGACTTCTCGAACCGCTTGCGCTCGTTCGGATCGAGATAGAGCTTGCGCAGCCGAATGGTCTTCGGCGTCACTTCGACCAGTTCATCGTCCTGGATCCAGGCCAGGGCGCGTTCCAGCGTCATGCGGATCGGCGGCGTCAGCTTGACCGCCTCGTCCTTGCCGGCGGCACGGATGTTGGTCAGCTTCTTGCCCTTGAGCACGTTCACTTCAAGATCATTGTCGCGGCTATGGATGCCGATGATCATGCCCTGATACACCTTGACGCCCGGATCGATGACCATCGGGCCGCGATCTTCCAGGTTCCACATCGCGTAGGCGACCGATTCGCCCTGTTCGTTGGAAATCAGCACGCCATTGGTGCGGCCCGGCAGCTCGCCCTTGTAGGGCTCATAGGCATGGAAGAGCCGGTTCATCACGGCGGTGCCGCGCGTGTCGGTCAAAAGCTCCGACTGGTAGCCGATCAGGCCACGGGTCGGCGCGTGGAAGACGATGCGCTGGCGATTGCCGCCGGACGGGCGCAGTTCGACCATCTCGGCCTTGCGCTCGGACATCTTCTGCACGACGACGCCGGCATGCTCCTCATCGACGTCGATGACGACTTCTTCGACCGGCTCCAGCAATTCGCCGTTCTCGCCCTTCTGCATGACGACGCGCGGACGCGACACGGCGATTTCAAAGCCTTCGCGGCGCATCGTCTCGATCAGCACGGCCAGCTGCAATTCGCCGCGGCCGGAGACGAAGAACGAATCCTTGTCGGGCGATTCCTCGATCTTCAGCGCGACATTGCCTTCGGCTTCGCGCAGCAGGCGGTCGCGGATGACGCGGCTGGTCACCTTGTCGCCTTCGGTGCCGGCCAACGGACTGTCGTTGACCAGGAACGACATCGTCACGGTGGGCGGATCGATCGGCTGCGCATGCAGCGGTTCGCTTACGCTCGGGTCGCAGAACGTGTCGGCGACGGTGCCCTTCGACAGGCCGGCAATGGCGACGATGTCGCCCGCCTGCGCTTCTTCGATCGGCTGGCGCTCAAGGCCGCGGAAGGCCAGGATCTTCGAAATACGGCCGGTTTCGATCTGGGTGCCGTCATGGTGCAGCACCTTGACCGGCTGGTTGGCCTTCAGCGTGCCGCTCTCGATACGGCCGGTGATGATGCGGCCGAGGAACGGATTGGCTTCCAGGATGGTGCCGATCATGCGGAACGGGCCGGGATGAACGGTCGGCTCCGGCACATGCTTGATGACGAGGTCGAACAGCGGTCCCAGCTGCTGGTCCTTGGGTCCTTCCGGATTTTCCGAAACCCAGCCATCGCGGCCTGAACCGTACAGAATCGGGAAGTCGAGCTGCTCGTCGGTGGCGTCGAGCGCCGCGAAAAGGTCGAACACCTCGTTGACCACCTCGACGTGACGGGCGTCCGGACGGTCGATCTTGTTGATGACGACGATCGGCTTCAGGCCGACCTTGAGCGCCTTGCCGACGACGAACTTGGTTTGCGGCATCGGCCCTTCGGCTGCGTCGACCAGCACGATGGCTGAGTCCACCATCGACAGGATGCGTTCGACCTCGCCGCCAAAATCGGCGTGGCCGGGGGTGTCGACGATGTTGATGCGGGTATCCTTCCAGTCGACCGAAGTCGCCTTGGCCAGGATGGTGATGCCGCGTTCCTTTTCGAGGTCGTTGGAATCCATGGCGCGCTCGGCGACGCGCTGATTGTCTCGGAAGGAGCCGGACTGCTTCAAAAGCTGGTCGACCAGGGTGGTCTTTCCATGGTCGACGTGCGCGATGATCGCGATATTACGGATTTTCATGTTCTGGTCTCGGAAGCGTTGCAGGCAGCAGGCCAAAAGGCGCTGCCTCTTTCGGTTGCGCGGCTCATACAGGGTTTTTCGCAGTTGCGAAAGAGGAGGAGCGTCACCAAATACTCATCAAATCTTAAGCATCTGCGTGTGAGATGATTTTGTTAACCAAGGCGGGAACCCTTTGGGGCCCGGGCAGTTCAAACGTCATGACCGATAAACTCAACCGATTCTGGCCGCTCATCGCGTCCGTTGCCTTCGCGGTCCTGCTGGCGGCCAACGCCGCGCAGTCGGCCGCGACGATGAAGGAATCACGGCCTGCCTTGCCGTCAGAGGCACAGTCGGCCGAGCAGATTTTCGCCGACGCACCAGACGGCGTCGACCCGATGGTGACCGGCCCGGTCAGCGCCGCCTTCAAGCAGCGGCAGGACACCGCCAACTGCGACAGCGCCGTCTGGCCGAATATTCCCATGGTCTGCTACCCGGACTAGTCAGCGCTTCACCCCCCGCCCCGTCTCGCCAGCTTCGCTTTGCGAAGCCGCCGCCGACCTTCCCCACAAGGGGGAGGGTTGAGAAGCGCGCTTACGCCGACCGCACCGGGTCGAGCGTCACCTTGTAGAGTTCGTTGTCGTCGCGATCCATCAGCCGCACCGTCATCTGCTC
>NZ_RZOL01000384.1:0-5852 GCF_004022985.1 Mesorhizobium sp. M7A.F.Ca.ET.027.02.1.1
GTCGCGGGCGGTGGCAAGGGCGGCCGCCGATGCCGCCGGCCTGCCGCTGTACCGTTATGTCGGTGGCACCAAGGCGCATCTCCTGCCGGTACCGATGATGAACATCATCAATGGCGGCGCGCATGCCGACAACCCGATCGACTTCCAGGAATTCATGATCCTGCCGATCGGCGCGCCGACGCTGCGCGAAGGTGTCCGCTGGGGTTCGGAAATCTTCCATACGCTGCGCAAGAAACTGAAAGACGCCGGCCACAACACCAATGTCGGCGACGAGGGCGGCTTCGCCCCGAACCTGAAAAGCGCGCCGGTGGCGCTCGATTTCATCATGGAATCGATCGAGCAGGCTGGCTTCAAGCCGGGCGACGAGATCGCGCTCGGCCTCGATTGCGCCGCGACCGAGTTCTTCAAGGACGGCAACTACGTCTATGAGGGCGAGAAGAAGACGCGCGATCCCAAGGCCCAGGCCAAATACCTGGCCAAGCTTGCCGCCGACTATCCGATCATCTCGATCGAGGACGGCTTGGCCGAGGACGACTGGGAAGGCTGGAAGTACCTGACCGACCTGATCGGCAAAAAGACGCAGCTGGTCGGCGACGACCTGTTCGTCACCAATACGGCGCGGCTGCGCGACGGCATCCGCATGGGCGTTGCCAATTCGATCCTCGTCAAGGTCAACCAGATCGGCTCGCTGACGGAAACGCTCGACGCCGTAGAGACCGCGCACAAGGCCGGCTACACTGCCGTCATGTCGCACCGCTCGGGCGAAACCGAGGATTCGACCATCGCCGATCTCGCGGTTGCCACCAATTGCGGACAGATCAAGACAGGCTCGCTGTCGCGCTCCGACCGCATGGCCAAGTACAACCAGCTGATCCGCATCGAGGAAGAACTCGGCAAGCAGGCAAGCTATGCCGGCAAGTCGGTGGTCAAGGGCTGATCCAGAAACACCGGCTCATCGATACCGGACAAAAGGGCGGGAGCATTCCCGCCCTTTTTTGTTTCGACGCCGCCCAACAGGACACCCGTAACCGTCCGTTAAGCACAATCGGGCGAAAAAGATCGTGAGCCGCCTGAGTTCGCGGCCGCGAGGATTTGGATCATGTGGACGCGTCAGCACAAGCAGAGAAACACCGGCCGACTGATCATTCCCTCGCTTTGCGTGGCGTTCCTGGCCTATTTCGGCTTTCACGCCTATCACGGCGAATTCGGCATCTATTCGAAATATCAGCTGGAAGCCCAGACGGTGGCGCTGCAAGGCCAGCTCGATGTGATCAAGGCGCGCCGCATGGAACTCGAGCGCCGCGTTCGGTTGATGCATGAAGGCACGCTCGAAAAGGACATGCTCGATGAGCAGGCACGCAAGGCGCTCAATCTGTCCCAGGCTGACGAAATCACCATTATGTTGCCGACCTCGTCGAAATAACTGATTTCAAGTTAATCATCAATATTTTCAATGATTTTAATCGCTTAGGCGCATGCCAGCTATGCAAATTCGGCATGGCGCTACGCTTTGACGCGTGTTAGCCTCCCTTAAATCGGTGGGGAAGAGCTGATCTCCCCAGAGCAGATTTCATCTGCTCTAATGTCCACAAAGAGACGCCAACAGGGAGTGATGCATGGCCACCGCCGCCAGAAAAGCGCCTGCCAAATCCAAATCCGACGGCAAATCGGGGATTTCGGCCCCCAAGCCTGCCGAATTCACCAAGGACGAAGAGCTTGCCGCTTACCGGCACATGCTGCTCATCCGTCGTTTCGAGGAAAAGGCCGGCCAGCTTTACGGCATGGGTTTCATCGGCGGCTTCTGCCACCTCTATATCGGCCAGGAAGCGGTCGTCACCGGCATGAAGATGGCACTGATCGATGGCGATCAGATGATCACCGCCTATCGCGACCACGGCCACATGCTGGCGATGGAACTGTCGCCGCGCGGCGTCATGGCCGAGTTGACCGGGCGTCGGGGCGGCCTGTCCCGGGGCAAGGGCGGCTCCATGCACATGTTCTCCAAGGAAAAGCACTTTTACGGCGGCCACGGCATCGTCGGCGCGCAGGTGTCGCTCGGCACGGGCTTGGCCTTCGCCAACCGCTACCGCGACAACAACAATGTTTCGCTGACCTATTTCGGCGATGGCGCGGCCAACCAGGGCCAGGTCTATGAAAGCTTCAACATGGCCTCGCTGTGGAAGCTGCCGGTGATCTACATCATCGAGAACAACCGCTATGCGATGGGCACCTCGGTGTCGCGCTCTTCGGCGGAAACCAATTTTTCGCACCGTGGCGCCTCGTTCAAGATTCCCGGCATCCAGGTCGACGGCATGGATGTCCGCGCCGTCAAGGCCGCCGGCGACCAGGCGACCGAATGGTGCCGCGCCGGCAACGGGCCGATCATTCTCGAAATGCAGACCTACCGCTATCGCGGTCACTCGATGTCCGACCCGGCGAAATACCGCTCGAAGGAAGAAGTGCAGAAGATGCGCTCGGACCATGACCCGATCGAGCAGGTCAAGGCACGGCTGATGGAAAAGAAGTGGGCGACCGAGGACGAGCTCAAGACCATCGACAAGGAGGTCCGCGACATTGTCGCGGATGCCGCCGAATTTGCCCAGAACGACGCGGAGCCGGATCCGTCCGAGCTCTGGACCGATATCGTATTGTAACGGGAGGGCAAGGACATGCCGATCGAAATTCTCATGCCCGCTCTCTCGCCGACCATGGAAGAGGGCAATCTTTCGAAGTGGTTGAAGAACGAGGGCGACAAAGTCGTCGCCGGCGACGTCATCGCCGAGATCGAGACCGACAAGGCGACGATGGAAGTCGAAGCCGTTGACGAAGGCACGCTGGGCAAGATCCTGATCGCCGCCGGTACCGAAGGCGTCAAGGTCAACACACCGATTGCCGTGCTGCTGCAGGACGGCGAAAGTGCCGGGGATATCGGCAAGGCCGCGGCGCCCGCCAAGGCGGAAGCGCCTGCAAAGGCAGAGGCTCCGGCGGCGGCAGAGGATAAGGCGGAGGCCGCAAAGCCGGCTGCGCCGGTGGCTGCTGCTCCGAAGTCGGAAATCGCGGCCGATCCGGACATTCCGGCCGGCACGGAAATGGTCTCGACCACGGTGCGCGAAGCGCTGCGCGATGCGATGGCCGAGGAAATGCGCCGCGACGGCGATGTCTTCGTCATGGGCGAGGAGGTTGCCGAATACCAGGGCGCCTACAAGATCACGCAAGGCCTGCTGCAGGAATTCGGGCCGCGGCGCGTCGTCGACACGCCGATCACCGAGCATGGCTTTGCCGGCGTTGGCGTGGGTGCGGCGATGGCCGGCCTGAAGCCGATCGTCGAGTTCATGACCTTCAACTTCGCCATGCAGGCGATCGACCAGATCATCAACTCGGCCGCCAAGACGCTCTATATGTCCGGCGGCCAGATGGGCGCGCCGATCGTGTTCCGTGGACCGAACGGTGCCGCCGCACGCGTCGCCGCTCAGCACTCGCAGTGCTATGCCGCCTGGTACAGCCACATTCCGGGCCTGAAAGTGGTGATGCCCTACACCGCCGCTGACGCCAAGGGCTTGTTGAAGGCAGCGATCCGCGATCCGAACCCGATCATCTTCCTCGAGAATGAAATCCTCTACGGTCAGTCCTTCGACGTGCCGAAGCTGGACGATTTCGTGTTGCCGATCGGCAAGGCGCGCATCCATAAATCAGGCAAGGACGTCACCATCGTCTCCTTCGGCATCGGCATGACCTATGCGGTCAAGGCTGAAGCGGAACTGCGTGGCCTTGGCATCGATGCCGAGATCATCGACTTGCGCACGATCCGGCCGCTCGATCTCGACACCATCATCGCCTCGGTCAAGAAGACCAACCGCCTGGTGGTGGTGGAGGAAGGTTATCCGCAGAACTCGGTCGGCGACCATATCGCCAACCAGGTGTCGCAGCGCGCCTTCGACTTTCTGGACGCGCCGGTCATCACCATCGCCGGCAAGGATGTGCCAATGCCTTATGCGGCGAACCTCGAGAAGCTGGCGTTGCCGAATGTCGGCGAAGTCATCGAGGCGGTCAAAGCCGTCACGTATCGCTGAACCGGGCGGGAGGACAAAATGCCAATCAACATCACCATGCCGGCCCTGTCGCCCACGATGGAAGAGGGCAATCTGTCCAAGTGGCTCGTCAAGGAAGGCGACAAGGTTTCGCCGGGCGATGTGATTGCCGAGATCGAGACCGACAAGGCGACGATGGAAGTCGAGGCTGTCGATGAGGGCACGGTTGCCAAGCTCGTCGTTCCCGCCGGCACCGAAGGCGTCAAGGTCAATGCGCTGATCGCCGTGCTCGCCGGAGAGGGCGAGGATGCGGGCGCTGCCGCGAAAAGCGGCGATACTGCCGCACCAGCCAAAGCCGAGACGCCGAAAGCGGAGGCTCCCAAGGCTGACGCACCGAAGGCTGAGACACCCAAGGCCGAACCGGTCGCGACCGCATCCAAGGCAGATGCGGCTCCGGTTGCCAACGGCCATGCGGCTGGCGAGCGCACCTTCGCGTCGCCGCTTGCACGCCGCATCGCGAAGGAGGCCGGTGTCGATGTGTCTGCCGTGACTGGCACCGGCCCACATGGCCGGGTGGTGAAGTCGGATGTCGACGCGGCGATTGCCGGTGGAGGTGCCCAGGCGGCGCCTGCCGCCAAGGCTCCTGCTGGCGCTCCTGCGCCTGCGGTAAAGGCGATGTCGGATGATCAGGTCCTGAAACTGTTCGAACAGGGCTCCTACGACCTCGTCCCGCATGACAATATGCGCAAGACCATCGCGCGCCGCCTGGTCGAGGCCAAGACCACCATCCCGCATTTCTACCTGACGCTCGATTGCGAACTCGATGCGCTGCTGGCGCTGCGCACGCAGATCAATGCGGCAGCCCCGGTGAAGAAGACCGATAAGGGCGAGGCGCCGGCCTACAAGCTGTCGGTCAACGACATGGTCATCAAGGCGATGGCCATGGCGCTGAAGGCGGTGCCGGATGCCAATGCCTCATGGACCGAAAGCGCCATGGTCAAGCACAAGCATGCCGATGTCGGCGTTGCCGTGTCGATCCCCGGTGGCCTGATCACGCCGATTATCCGCAAGGCCGACGAAAAGACGCTGTCCACCATCTCCAACGAGATGAAGGACCTGGCCAGCCGTGCGCGCAGCCGCAAGCTGAAGCCGGAAGAGTATCAGGGCGGCACCACGGCGGTGTCCAACCTCGGCATGTTCGGCATCAAGGATTTTGCTGCGGTCATCAACCCGCCGCATGCGACCATCCTGGCGGTCGGCGCCGGCGAGGAGCGGGCGGTGGTCAAGAATGGCGAGATCAAGATCGCCACCGTGATGTCGGTGACGCTGTCGACCGATCACCGCGCCGTCGACGGCGCGCTTGGGGCTGAACTGCTGGTCGCCTTCAAGCGGCTGATCGAGAACCCGATGGGCATGCTGGTCTAGGACGGAGAGGGCGGTGCGGATCTTCTTCACCTCCCTCATGGCGTTTTTCCTGTCAGGATTGGCAGGCGGCCTGGTTGCTCAACAGCTGGCGGTCGCAACCCATGCGCAGGAAGAATACATTCTGGTGTTCATGACGTCGGTGCTTGTCACCATTGTTGCAACGATCGTGTTTTTCATCGCGCAGCTTTTTTCGAACGCACCGACGATCATCAACTGGCTGGCCCTCTGCGCAATTCTCCTGTTCGTGCTGATCGGGCTCGGCCTGATCGGTTGGACGTTCTCTCAACCGATCGGCAAGCGCCAGTGGGGAGGCGACCTGCCAATCATCGCCGGCCTGGTTTTGCCGAACCTGGCCACTGTGCTGGTTCACTGGCTGTTCGTGCGCTGGAGGTTGAGGCG
>NZ_RZOL01000385.1:0-5852 GCF_004022985.1 Mesorhizobium sp. M7A.F.Ca.ET.027.02.1.1
GGGCCGGGTGAAGCCGGGCGAATGGGTCGCGGTGCATGGCTGCGGCGGCGTCGGCCTGTCGGCGATCATGATCGCCAGTTCCATGGGCGCCAATGTCATCGCCATCGATCTCACGGACGAGAAACTGGATTTCGCCAAAAAGATCGGCGCCGTCGCCACCATCAACGCGTCAAAGACGCCGAATGTGGTCAAGGCGGTCAAGCAGATCACCAATGGCGGCGCACATATGTCGATGGACGCGCTCGGCCACCCCACCACCTCGTTCAATTCGATATCCAATCTGCGCCGGCGCGGCCGCCATGTGCAGGTCGGCCTGATGCTGGGCGAGCATGCCCGGCCGCAGGTGCCTATGGACAAGGTGATCGCCTTCGAACTCGAAATCCTCGGCAGCCACGGCATGCAGGCCTACCGCTACCAGGCGATGATGGACATGATCCGCAACGGCAAGCTGAAGCCCGAATTGCTGGTCGGCAAGAGGATCAGCCTAGACGAGGCGCCCGCGGCCTTGATGGCTATGGGCGGCTTCGAGGGCATCGGCATTGGGGTGGTCACGAAGTTCTAGGCGAGGACGGCACCGTCGTCAGGCGATCGCGCGTCGTGGCAATTCCTGCTTCGCGAATCGCTTGGCGCCTACGACGCAAAGCACGACGCCAAGCGTGACGACGACCATCAGCGGGCTAACCTGCTCGTGCAGCAGAGTCGCTGCCAGTGCCAGGCCGAAAAATGGCTGCAGCAGCTGCAACTGTCCGACCGCGGCGATGCCGCCTTGCGCCAGCCCGCGATACCAGAACACGAAGCCGATCAGCATGCTGAACAGCGAGACATAGGCAAGCCCTATCCACGCACTGACGCCGACGCCTTCGAACGAAGGCGGCATAGTCATCAGCGTCAGCACCAGCATGATCGGCAGCGACAGCACCAGCGCCCAGCAGATCACCTGCCAGCCGCCGAGCTTGCGTGACAGCGCGGCACCCTCGGCATAGCCCAGACCGCAGGCGATGATGGCAGCCAGCATCAGACCATCGCCGACCGGCGAGGCCGTCACGCCCTGCGTCAGGGCAAAACCCGCGACCAGCGCGCTGCCGATGCATGAAAACAGCCAGAACGCCGGGCGCGGACGGTCGCCGCCGCGCAGCACGCCGAAGATCGCGGTTGCCAACGGCAGCAGGCCGACGAAGATGATAGAATGGGCCGTGGTGACGTGCTTGAGCGCCAACGCGGTCAGCAGGGGAAACCCGACAACCACGCCAAGTGCGACGATCACCAGCGACAGCAGATCGCCGCGCTCCGGGCGTTTCTGCCGAAACAGAAGCAGCAGCGCCAGGCCAAGCAGGCCGGCAATCGCCGCCCGGGCCGAGGTCAGGAACGTCGGATCGAAATCCCTGACCGCCACGCGCGTCGCCGGCAGCGAGCCGCTGAAGATCAACACGCCGATGAATCCATTCATCCAGCCGCTCGCGGTCTTGTCCATCGTATGCTCCGTTTGTCGGCCCCGTATCGCGCGGGGCCGGTAGTATCGCAAGAGACAATGCGGTACAATTATGCAAAACTGTCATGCTTAGCAGAGCAGTACGGATGGACAAACAGACCACAGGAAACGAGAGCAGCGGAACGCTGGTCGAAGGTGTCATGGCGACGATCCGCCAGCGGATCGCGGCGCGCAGCCTGACGCCGGGAGCGCAATTGCCGTCGATCCGCGCCTTTGCCAAATCCATGCGAGTGTCCAAATCCACCGTGGTCGAAGCCTATGAGCGGCTCGCCGCCGAAGGCGTGATCCGCTCGCGGCCGGGCTCGGGTTTCTATGCCGCCGGCTCGCTGGCGCCGCTGTCGCTGGCCGAGATTGGTCCTCGCCTCGACCGCGCGGTCGATCCACTCTGGATCTCACGCCAGTCCCTGGAGGCCAGCGACGAGATGCTGAAACCCGGCTGCGGCTGGCTGCCGGCTTCATGGATGCCGCAGGCCGGTTTGCGCCGGGCGCTGCGCACGGTGGCGCGTGCCGACGATGTCGCACTGGCCGATTACGGCACGCCGCTCGGCCTGCCACCGCTACGGCAATTGCTGGCGCGGCGTATGGCCGGGCACGGCATCGAGGCCTCTCCCGAGCAGATCATGCTGACGGAATCAGGCACGCAGGCTATCGACCTGTTGTGCCGGTTTTTGATCGAGCCCGGCGACACCGTGCTGGTCGACGACCCCTGCTACTTCAACTTCCATGCTTTGTTGCGCGCCCACCGGGCCAAGGTCGTCAGCGTTCCCTACACGCCGTCGGGGCCGGATATCGATCTGTTCGCGCAGGCGTTGGCCGAGCATCGGCCGCGCCTCTACATCACCAATTCCGCCATCCACAACCCGACCGGCGCGGTGCTGTCGCCAGTCACCGCCCATCGGCTGCTCAAGCTCGCCGACCAATCGGATCTGACCATCGTCGAAGACGACATCTTCGCCGATTTCGAACATGCGCCCGCCCCCAGGCTGGCGGCGTTCGATGGTCTCAACCGCGTTGTCCACATCGGCAGCTTCTCCAAGACGCTGTCCGCGTCGGTTCGCTGCGGCTTCATCGCAGCCCCCCGCGACTGGATCGAGCCCCTGACCGACCTGAAGATCGCCACCACCTTTGGCGGCGGCCGGCTTGCGGCCGAACTGGTGCTGACCCTGCTGAAGGACGGCAGCTACCGCAAGCACATGGATTTGCTGCGCGCACGGCTTGCGCGCGCCATGGGCGAGACCAGCGTTCGTCTGAAGGCGATCGGCATCTCACCCTGGATCGACCAGCCGGCCGGCCTGTTCCTGTGGTGCAGTCTGCCGGATGGCGTCGATGCGGCCGAAGTCGCCCGCCGCGCGCTGGCCGACAACATCGTGCTGGCACCGGGCAACGCATTCAGCCTGTCCGGGATGGCTGGCCGCTTCCTGCGCTTCAACGTCGCCCAATGCACGGACGAGCGGATTTTCAGGGTGATCGAGGCTGGGATGGCGCGACCAAGCTGATCCTGTTGCCTGGACAACCTCCGGCTGCTAAGGGACGGATCTGCGCGTCGAGAGAATATCCGCGCGATCGGGGATAGCGACTATGGGAACTAGCAAGTCAGCAGACAAGTAGGCCGCAACAGCACTTCGTTGTTGCGGCGGCCCGTCATTTCCCATCTTCAGTGAGAACGGCAGATCGCCGCCAAATGTAGCCATTTGAGCGGATGTTCAATCATGCCTTGTCCAAAAAACCCGACATGGACCACTTCCCTGCCAGCAGCCATGGTGCTGATGGCGCCCTTCGACATCCTGGCCTCGCTGGCCATGGACATCTACCTCCCGATTGTCCCGGCGATGCCGGAGATCCTCAAGACATCGCCCGATGTCATCCAGCTGACACTGAGCCTCTACATGATCTGCCTTGGGCTCGGCCAAATCGTCTTCGGCCCGATTTCCGACAGGATCGGCAGGCGTCCGGTGCTGATCGGCGGCGCGCTTTTGTTTGCAGGCGCTTCCGTCCTGCTCGCCTGCACCTCGCTGGCCATGGTGTTCGTCGCCTTGCGGGTCGTGCAGGCCATCGGTGCATCCGCCGTTCTCGTTGCGACCTTTGCAACGGTTCGCGACGTCTATGCGCAGAGGCTTGAAAGTGCCGTCATCTACGGCCTGTTCAGTTCGATGCTGGCCTTCGTGCCGGCGTTAGGGCCGATTGCCGGTGCGTTGATCGCCGACAATCTCGGCTGGCGCGCGATCTTCCTGACGCTCGGCGGTCTGGCGGTAGCCGCCACCCTTAACGCATGGCCGAGATGGCATGAAACACGACCATTGAATGGCAACGACAGGCGAATGGCGTTTCGTCCCATTCTCTCCAGCTTCGCCTTCTGGGCGTATACGCTCGGCTTCAGTGCCGCCATGGGCGCCTTCTTCGTGTTCTTTTCGACGGCGCCCCGGGTGCTCATGGACCGCGCCGGCTTTTCACAGCTCGGTTTCAGCCTGGCCTTCGCCACCGCGGCGCTGGTGATGATCGTGACCACCCGCTTCGCCAAAAAGTTCATTGCACGTTGGGGCATTGCGGGCAGTGCTATCAGAGGCATGGCGATGTTGCTGCTCGGCGCGGCTCTGCTGGCGGCTGGGCAACTGTTCGCGGCGCCGTCCTTCGCGACATTCGTCTTACCGATGTGGGTCGTTGCCGCGGGTATCGTCTTCACTGTCTCAGTCACCGCGAACGGTGCGCTCGAGGCGTTCGGCGATGTCGCGGGAACCGCCGTCGCGCTCTACTTCTGCATCCAGAGCCTTGTCGTCGGCATCCTCGGCACGCTGTTCGTCATCCTGCTTGATGGAGACACGGCGTGGCCGCTGGTGGGCTACTGTTCGGTCATGGCGACGCTCACACTAGGCGCACTGAGGTATTTGCAGAAACGCCAAACCGAATAGACGGGACAGATGAGAAGCCTGGGCGGTTGGCGCAGGCTTCTCATCGTTGTCAGCGCGACGCCGCGCAGACCTCCCGCACGCAGTTGCGCAACCAGCGTTGCGCCGGATCGGCATCGAGGCGCGGATGCCAGAGCATGGAGATGGTGACCTCTGCGGTGGCAACCGGCAGGGGAAAACTGTGCATGCCGGCGCGTGCGCCCTCGGTGTGCCGCTCCGGAACGCTTGCGATCAGGTCGGACGTGCGGGCCATGGCAAGGGCTGCCGAGAAACCGGAAACCATGCACACGACCGTCCGCTGCAGCCCGAGCCGGTTCAGGGCCTCGTCGATCGGCCCTTTCTCGCGACCACGCCGTGAAACGCTGATGTGCCGGCCTGCCGCATAGCGCTCTGGCGTCACCGTGCCCTCGCTCAACGGATGGTCCATTCGCACGGCGCCGATGAAGCAGTCGCGAAGCAATGCCTGGATGCGCACCTCCGGTCCGGTCTCGCCAGCGACGCCTATGTCCAGATCGATCGCCGCGTCGCGCAGCGACATGACGTCTCTATCGGACTTCGGCGCAAAGCGCAGCCGCACGCCGGGCGCATCGGCCTGGATACGGGCAACGAGACGAGGTGCGAATTCTTCGACGAAGCTCTCATTGGTGCGCAGCGTGAAGACCCTGTCCAGGCTCGGGAGATCGAGCAAGGTGGCAGGGCGCAGCAGCGCCTCCGCATCCTGGACGACACGGCCCACCTGTTGTCGCAGTTCTTCCGCACGCGGCGTCGCCACCAGGCCGCGACCGGCGCGAACCAGCAGCGGATCGCCCGTAGCCTCGCGCAACCGCGCCAGCGTCCGGCTCATCGCCGAGGGGCTGAGGCGCAGGCGGCTGGCGGCACGCGCCACGCTGCCTTCGGCCAGCAGGACGTCGAGAGCGAACAGTAAGTTGAGATCGGGTGACGTCATCGGCAGATCATGGCATGATATGGCGCCAAACGCACGAATAAGATGCAAATGCTGCGCCTTCCGCCACATTGGCCAAGGAATTAGATCTCCAGCAGTTCCGGTTCTGGGGCTGATGGAAGGAGATCGCCGTGGCAATTGCCGAGCAAAATCTGGACGAGCGCGCATCGGCGCCGCCGCGGATGCAATCCGCCCAATGGGCGCTGGCAAGCCTGTCGCTCGCCACGCTGCTGTCGTCGCTGGGAACCAGCATTGCCAGCGTCGGGCTGCCGTCGCTGATGCAGAATTTCGGCGCGACGTTCCAGTCCGTGCAATGGGTTGTTCTGGCCTATCTGCTCGCCATCACCACACTGATCGTCAGCGCCGGCCGGCTGGCCGACATGTTTGGACGCCGGCCGTTGCTGCTTGGCGGCATTGCGCTGTTCACATCGGCATCGGTGCTCTGCGGCCTGGCGCCGACACTGTGGCTGCTGATCGCCGCACGCGCCGTGCAGGGACTTGGCGCGGCGCTGATGAT
>NZ_RZOL01000386.1:0-5810 GCF_004022985.1 Mesorhizobium sp. M7A.F.Ca.ET.027.02.1.1
GGTGGGGTCACAGCCCTGCCCGCTTGCCTCACCCACCCACAAGCGGCATAGATCACCCATGGAAACCTATCGCCCGCGCCGCTCCGTGCTCTACATTCCGGCTTCCAACGACAAGGCGCTGGCCAAGATCGCGCAGCTTGCCTGCGATGCAGTCATCATCGACCTGGAGGATGCCGTCGCCCCGGCCGACAAGATCGGCGCTCGCGAAAAACTGGCCGGCATTTTCGCCAACCATATTGGCCGCCGCTGCGAGATGATCGTGCGCATCAATGCTCTGGGAACCGAATGGGGCGCCGACGATTTGCTGGCTGCCGCAGGCTGCGAGGCCGACGGCATCCTGTTGCCCAAGGTCGACACGCCGCGCGACCTGCTCGAGGCCGGCGAGATGCTCGACGACAATTTTGCTCCCGACAGCGTGAAACTGTGGGCGATGATCGAGACGCCCAAGGCGCTGCTCAACATCGGCGCCATCGCCGAACTTGGCCGCGATCCGGCGTCTCGATTGGCTTGTTTCGTTGCCGGAACGAATGATCTGGTCAAGAATACCGGCGTGCTGGCGACGCCTGACCGGCGCTATTTGGTGCCATGGCTGATGCAGATGCTGCTTGCCGCGCGCGCCGGCGGCATCGACATGCTCGACGGCGTCTCCAACGATTTTCGCGACCTCGACGCTTTCGCTCGGGAATGCACGGAAGCCGCGGCCATGGGGTTCGACGGCAAGACCCTTATCCACCCAGCGCAGATCGAGGCTGCCAACCGCGCCTTCGCACCGTCCACAGAAGCCATCGCCGAGGCGCGGCAAGTGAAAGATGCCTTCGCGCTCGCCGAGAATAGAGGCAAGGGCGTGATCGCGCTGAACGGCAAGATGGTCGAGCGGCTGCACCTGGCGCAGGCCGAAAAACTGCTGGCGAAGGCAGCCGCGATCGGCGCATGATATCAACTCTGTGCTCGCGGCTATGGGCACTCACGACAGGACCGAAAAATGAAACTCTACCGCTTCCTGACCGGCCCGGACGACGCCAGCTTCTGCCACAAGGTGACGGCGGCGCTGAACAAGGGCTGGCACCTGTTCGGCTCGCCGACCTATGCCTACGACAAGAAAGCCAAGACGATGTGCTGCGGCCAGGCCGTGGTGAAGGATATCGACGGTCAGGAATACGGGCCCGATACCAAGCTCAGCGACTGGTAGACGGCGCGCGCATCCACAGCCACCCGGCCAGCCAGGCGATCGCTGTCGCAAGCGTCACCAAACCCAGGTCAAGAGCCCACTCGGGCACGAACGCACGGAGTGCGATAGGCACGGCGCCAATGAGATAGAGGGCGAGTGGAATGCGCGGAACGCCTCTTGCAACCACAAGAGAGATTACAAACGCCAGCGTCCCAAGCAGAAAAAGGAACGAACTGACGACCAGAGCCAGTCCGAGAGGGCCGGCGCGCAGCTCGATGATGGTTGTCAGCGGAAGTTTCGAAAATACCAGATTGATCACCACTTCCACACCGACCAAACTTGCCAATGCAACGAAGTTGATGACAAACGCGATGATGCCGAACAGGCCCGCGCGCCGGCCAAAAGCGAGAAACAGGCCGACGACAAGACCAAGCGCCAATATCTCGGCGACTGGCGCGAGAAGTTGTGTCAGATCGGTGGTCGCGATGAGCGCGCTGCGTTTGGCCGCGTTAACCACAAGAATAAGCGCGCTTCCCACCCCGGCGACGGCGGCAAGCCGATAAAGCGTGACGCTGGGCACAGCCGCGCTCGACTGGACAGTCGTGAGATTCTCCTTGTGCTGAGGTTCTTCGGCTGGACTCCTCAGCGAAATCAACGATTGCGGACGGCGGGGTTCGGCGGTTCTGGCAGACATGTTCGTCTCCTCATTCTGAGAAACGGGGAGCCCGCGAAGACCGCAGGCCTGTTCCGGTCCCATCTGTAATCACTGCTTACATCCCCTTATCTGCATTGTAAACAGTGATTACATAAATCGCGGATCGTGCTACGGACGCGTGAAGCAGCTCTACGGAATGAAGGAAAAGAGATGGCAAAAGCCAAGACGCCTCACCGCACCGACTACCACCATGGCAATTTGCGGGACACGTTGATCGATGCTGCAATTCAACTTGTCGAGGAAGGCGGCCCCGACAATGTGAGCGTGCGCGAAGCCGCAAAGCGGGCCGGAGTTTCCCCCGGCGCCCCCTTCCGGCATTTTCAGTCGAAAACAGCGCTGCTGACCGCGGTCGCCGAACAGGCCATGAACCGGCTGACAGAGGCCGTTGCCAATGCACTTTCAGAAGTCGACAGCGCGGATCCCATCGTGGCCTTCGAAGCAATCGGACAAGGCTATCTGGAGTGGGCGATCGCCAATCCCACGCATTTCCAGATTATCAGTTCCCGAACGCTGATTGATTTCGACGCGTCGGACAGTCTTCGCGGTCAGAATGAGGCCATTCGCCGGAAGATGATCGACCTGCTGACTCAGGCGCAACACCAGGGTCGGCTGGCTGCGAACACGGACTTCGATCATCTGGTTCTTGCCGCTCGTGCCTTTGTCTATGGGTTGGCACGAATGGTGGTTGATGGTCATTTTCCGGAGTGGCATCCGTCCGAGCCGCCATCGCTCGCCGTGCGCAAGGCGCTGCATCTTTTTATCAGCCGAATGGCCAACGTATCTGAAGCGAGATCCCAAGAACCCTTGCCGCCGCTGAGTTCTGGACCGACTGGATAGGAATGGACAATTCACGTGACGCAGGAAGCAGGGTGCAAATGCCTACCTGCGGCTTAGTGCTCGCGGACAGTAGCGCCGCAACCCACCACTAATCAGGCAGCCTCGGCGATATCGAGGCGCACGGTAAGTCCGGCCCGTGCCGCAAGGTTGATCAACGTATCCAGGCTGAAATTCGCGATCCTGCCCCGGAGGAGGTCGCTAAGGCGCGGCTGCGTGATTCCGAGCCGCTCGGCTGCTTCGGCCTGGGTAGCGTTCCAACTCCGCACCCGCTGTTCAATCGCGATCAGCAAATTGGAGCGCATGGCCATATTGGCAGCCTCGGCCGGAGTGTCTTCCAGCGCATCCCAGACATTTTCAAAGCTCTGACGTTCCATCGTCACGTCTCCGCTAGATTTGCTTGAACCGCGATGCGGCTAGCTCCAAGTCTCGTTTCGCCGTCTGCTGCGTCTTTCTGGAAGGCGTGCAGCACATAGACGGCGTCCCCTATGCTCGCGACGTAAAGCACCCGGAATGCTCCGGCGTCGTTCCGGACGCGGATTTCTCGCACGCCAGGGCCTGCTGTCGTCATCGGCTTCCAGTCGCTTGGCTCAAGTCCGAGTTGCACCTTATGCAACTGAACCGCTGTTTCCTTGCGCGCCGCCTCTGGAAAATCCCGGAGCTGGGCAAGAGAATCTCCAAGAAACTCTAAGCGCTTCGTCACGGGTATCGACCCGTCTTATATCAAAACCTGTATAATTAAGCAAGGCGGTGACCGCCACCACCGGCCGCGCGTGATCGGCTCGCCGACCTTATGCCGGCGACAAGAAAGCGGCAGGCCGAGGTCAAGGAATCGACGGTCAGGAATAAGGACCGCGCTTGGTCGAGCAGCTAACCGGCTACCCCAGATTTTCCCAGGCGGCTCTGATTTGGTTGAACCGTGCGTCTGCGCGGCCCTCGACGTCATCGCAGCTGAAATAGAGGATCGATAGCGCTGCAAAGAGACCGGGATAGCCGGAGATGGAATCCATTCTCTTAAGGATTTCATGAACCGGCAACCGCTTGCGTTCGATCATGGAGATCGCGCATTCCGCTGTCATAGGTGCTATCGGGTGGTCGAATTCGGATAGCCAAAAATCGACCAGGGCAATGAGAGTGGCCGGTTCGACGGCAGCACTGGCGGGCAGATGGCAAAGCTCACCAAGTGCGAGGAATGCGGCATTCGGTGAAATCCCGATGGCGGTTGCGATCAGTTCCCGGCTTTGTGGAATGTCGTGGTACGGCCAATTGCAATCTATCAGGTCGGCAAATTCTGCTTCCGTCATTTGAGTGCTATTCCGCCGCCTCTTCGATCTTCTCCATATCATCGTCCGACAGGCCGAAATGGTGGCCGATCTCGTGGATCAGCACGTGGGTGACGATGTCGCCAAGCGTTTCTTCGTTCTCGGACCAGTAGTCGAGGATGGCGCGGCGGTAGAGCGTGATGCGGTTCGGGCCCTCGCCGGTCTGCGGGTTCCAGCGTTCGGCGATGCCGCGGCCCTCGAACAGGCCGAGCAGGTCGAAGGGCGTCTCCAGCGACAGGTCGTCCATGATCTCGTCGGTCGGGAACTCGGCGATCTGGATGACGATCTCGCCGGTCAGCTTGCGGAAATCCTCCGGCAGATGGGCGTACGCCTCCAGCGCCAGGAACTCCATTTCGTCCATCGAGGGCGAGAGTTCGTCGTGCCAGGTGCGGGTCTTGTAGATGCGGGCCATGCTTTGTCCTTTGATCCCGGCATATAGGCTTTCGCACCGGAATCGGCAAATGAACGGGCCGATGCGCCTGCGCCACCCATGCGGAGAGGAATAAATTCCCCATGACTCCGCTTGACTCCTGGGTCACCCTCTGGAATCTATAGGGAACATAACAGGAACAATTGTGAGTGGAAGCTGACCGTCATGGCGATGACCGCCGTGGCGCGGGAGACTGTTTTTGCCCTGCGCCGCCAGATCGCGAAAATCGAGGGAACGCTGCCCGAGCGCTTGGCTGCGCCGGCCGCCGCGCCCTTTAATGCCGACGCCAACACCGATCTCACAATCGTCCGGCGTGGCATTGCCGCGGCGTTGCCGGATGCGTTTCTGCCTATTGGTGTCGAGCGCCTCGACGCCGCCCTGAGCGGCGGCCTGCCGAAGGCCGCCCTGAGTGAAATCCATGGGCTGGAAACCCGCGATGCCGGGGCCGTCGCCGGCTTCGCTTTGTCGCTCACCAGCCTGATCCTCAAGCAAACGCCGGGGCTGCCGGTGCTGTGGATCGGCACATCGGAGATTTTTCGCGAGGCCGGCTTTCCCTATGCAAGGGGGCTTCACGCCTCATTCGGCATCGAGCCGGAGCAATTGCTGTTTTCCGAGGCGCCAAGGCTTGTCGATGCGCTGTGGGTCGCCGAGGAGGCGGCCCGGATGACGGCGCTTGCCGCCGTCATCCTGGAAATCCGCGGCAATCCGCAGCGGCTGGACCTGACCGCGACACGCCGGCTGCATGCAAGGACGCAAGCGGCCGGCCGCCCGGTGTTCCTGCTGCGGCAGGCGGCCGAACCCGAACCGACTGCGGCCCCCGTCCGCCTCATCGTCGCCTCGGCGCCGGCGGTGTCGCGCGACACCATCGCCGGACCGCTGGCCGGCTCGATCGGCCGCCCGGCCTTCACCCTCACCATCGGCAAGAGCCGCACGGCCCTGCCTGGACAATTCACACTGGAGTGGAACCCCGATGAATGCGCATTCGACGAAAGAGCGGGCGACGAAGGAGCAGGTGGGGAAAGAAACCGGCGAAAGAATCCTGTCTCTGTGGTTTCCCTATCTGGCGGCGGAAAGGATCCTGCGCCAGCGTCTGGGGCGGTCCTGGCGTTCCCGGCCGTCGGATCACCCCTCTCACCCGCCGCTCGTGATCAGCCATCGCGACCGCAACGCGCAGCGCATCTCGGCCCTCGACGAGCGGGCTGAAGCGCTGCACCTGAAGCGCGACATGGGCATTGCCGATGCGCGCGCCATGCATCCGTCGATCGACATCGTCGAGGCCGATCCGGAAGCCGACCGCCGACTGCTCGAAGGCCTTGCCGACTGGTGCGACCGCTACACCCC
>NZ_RZOL01000387.1:0-5794 GCF_004022985.1 Mesorhizobium sp. M7A.F.Ca.ET.027.02.1.1
GGCTTCGACAGTCACACCATGCGAACCGAGCGCCGCGGCAGCCTGCTGGATCGCGGGTTCGTCGGCGGCTATGATCAGGTGGTAGCCGTCCTTGGCGCACAGTTTGGCGAGTTCCTTGCCGATGCCGCTTGAGGCGCCCGTCACCACGGCCAACTTTTCATTCTTCATCACGTCCTCCGAACCTCGCTTCGGCCGAACCACTATCGGGGTTGATTGTTCCGTGCGGGTTGATGCGCGGCCATCCGAGCCATGAACGATGCGGCGTGGAGAGGTGGAACAACTCAGGTCGATGCGAGTTCGATGTCCGTGCAGCGTCGTTGCTCCCCCTTTTTGATGCTGCATGATTGGGTCCCCTCAGCCTGGTCCAGCCCGCGCGTGCCCTGTCCGGGAGGCGCGGGCTTTTCGTGATGGCGACGGTGATGTTTTGAGATCCAGGAGGGAACAATGTACCCGTTTGGCAGTTCGGCGCGCAGGAGGAACAAAATGCAATACGCCGAAGAAATCGCGCTCAGGCGCGTAAAGATGCTGGTCGAACAATATGTTGTCGCCAGGAGCAGGAGATATGATTTCGTCTCGACGGAACTTGCCTGCAAGGCCATTCGCCAGGTCGTACGAAGCCCGATCGAAGACGCCGAACTGGACCATTTGCTGGCTAGAAGCGCGGTCAAACAAGGGCTCTCGGTGCGGTTCGACCGGATAGGTCATTGGCAGGCGGCTTCGCCCGGACTCAGCCAGGAGAAATCAGCATGAGGGCAGTGCTTTTGATGTCGGCGGCATTGCTCGCCTTGGCGGGGTGCAACGACAATGCCGATCCAGTCAAGTCCAAGACGGATACTACGAACAGCCAGCCGGTCGACAAGAATCCCACGACGGACACCAACCCAACACCGCAGACCAGCACCGGTGGCGACCAGCAAGGTACGCAGCCAACCCAGCCGGCATCTCCCAAGCCAAGTGGTGGCTAGGCCTATGGAGCGGCGCAACGCAATAATCTCGCTGGTGATAGCGGCGGTCATCATTGTTGGTTTCGTCGTGGGCTTTTTCTACGTCGATATGGGCTGGCAGACCTCGCCGCTGAAACGCGCGCCGGAGCAGAACCAGGGCGGCAATGCCCCCGCGGATACCGCCCCGGCTGCCGGCGTCCAGAAAAATCCCAGGGAAAACACGGAAATGCCGGGGCAGCAGTGATCGACGGCCGGCAGCAACAGGCGAGGCGACGTCGCGGTGACGGTGCCGAAGTGAGTTCGATACAGCACGGATCTGGAGTGTGGATGATGGGCATCCTTTCCGACCTCGACAAGAAACTGACGGACAACATGTACGAGCATGGCAGCGAATTCACCGATGCGGGTTCGGATCTGCCCGAAGCAGTCGTTGAAGCGGTCGAACGGCTGATGTTTTTCATCCAGCCCGACGCGCGCGACACAGTCAGAACTCAGGTTCTCGGCCTCATTCACGAATACAGAATCCAAGACGCTCCGAACGGGGATCGCCCCGCCTGACCTTCAGCTTACGCTGATGCGGCAATTGAAACCGATCGGGACCTGGCTCGCCGCCTCGTGCTCCGGATCGGCGGGCGCGGTCGTTGACGGACCCGACGAATGCTCTAGATCAGATTTACGCCGGCCACGGTTTTGTTGGGTCGGGGGAGACTATTCGGTGGCGCACCAAACGCCTGATTTGATCGTTAGACGCCGCTATCTCAGGCTCGACTGCTTGTGCTTGCTGTCGATGATGTTGTCGGCATGCTCATCTTCCGATCAGATCGAGCAGCAATCACGGACAGCGGCCTCCGCCGCACAGACCGTGTTGATGGCACTTGATGCCTGGGCGGCAGGAGCTGCACCGACCACATACGCGGTGGGTACGCTGCAATCGATCGGCAAGACGCTTGCCGATGCCGGGGAGCAAATCCGGTCCGCCGAAACCAGTGAACCCGCCGAGCAAGCTTCGCTGGCAAAAGCAGTCAACGATTTGTCTGTCGCGGTGACGCGTGCCGAGGCCGGATTGCAGGCGGGCGACCGGCCGGAAGTCCAAGATGCGCAACAGGATCTACGGCTGGCGTCGCGTTCGCTCGCTACCGCCTACGCCAAATATTTCGCGCCAAAGCCATGAAGAAGCTCATGGAAATATCCCTCGGCGTCGTCACCAGCGTCGGCGGCTTCCTCGAAGTTGGGTCCATGGCGACGGCGGCGCAGGCAGGCGCAATGTTTGGCTTCCAGTTAATCTGGGCGGTGGTGCTCGGCACCATCTGCATCATCTTCCTTGTCGAAATGTCCGGCCGGTTCGCGGCCGTGAGCCATCACACGATCTCCGACGGCATCCGCGAGAGATTCGGCTTCAACGTCTTTCTATGGCCGTTGCTTGCCGCCCTGCTGGTCAATTTCCTGGTGCTGTCCGCCGAGATCGGCGGCGTTGCCATTGCACTCGAATTTGCCACCGGCATAGGCTTCCAGTGGTGGGCACTGCCGGTGGCTTTGCTGGCGTGGCTGCTGCTTTGGAAAGGCACGTTCGGCTTCATCGAGAAGGGCGTATCGATTCTCGGTCTGGTGACGCTGTGTTTCGTCGTCGGAGCGGTGATGCTGAGACCCGATTGGACGGCAGTCGCAAGGGGCGCCGTGCCTTCGCTGCCGGTCCACGATGCTGCCAACTACTGGTTCATGGCGGTCAGCATTCTCGGCGCCTCGATATCGCCCTACCTCTTCATGTTCTATTCCTCGGGGGCCATCGAGGACCGGTGGGACAAAGGCTATCTCGGAGCCAATCGGGCCATAGCGGGGTTGGGCATGACCTTCGGGGGGACCATCTCGATCGGCGTGTTGATCGTGGCCGCTCTCGTGCTCGCCACGCATGGCGTCACCCAGGTGGACGACTATCACCAATTGCCGTTGATGCTGATACCCATATTCGGCTTTTGGGGCTTCGTGCTGTTTGTTGCCTCCCTCGCCATTGCCTGCTTCGGCGCCGCACTAGAGGTCGGGTTGCAACAGGCCTATCTTGTGGCCCAGGGTTTCGGCTGGAATTGGGGCGAGGATCGCAAGCCGCGCGACGATCCGGGTTTCAGCGCCACTTACACGATATCATTGCTTTTGGCGGCTATTCCCATCGCGCTTGGTCTCGATCCGCTGAGGCTCACCATCTTTTCGATGGCGCTGACGGCAGCCAGCCTGCCGCTGACGGTCGTCCCATTCCTGTTTCTGCTGAACGACAAACGTTATGTCGGCGAGCATCGCAATGGCATTTTGTCGAATGCCGCGGTCATCTTCATCATCGCGCTCGGCTTCGTACTGGCGGTGGTGACCATCCCGCTGCAGATATTCGGAGGCACATGATGAAGTTGCTGCGTGATCTCCTGGACAAGCAGGTGGTCGACCGCGAGCAGGTCAAGATCGGCAAGGTTGACGGGTTGGTGGCGGAGTTGCGGCCCGGCAAGCCGCCTCGGATCATTGCGATCGAGCTCGGCTCCATCACCCTGGCGCGTCGTCTCGGCGCACGGCCTGGGCGCTGGATAGCGCGGCTCGCGGTCAAGCTGGGTGGCAGGCAACATGGCGAGCCGCATCGGATCGCCTGGCAGAAGGTGAAAGATATCGGCATCGATATCGAGTTCGACATCGACGTGCGAGAAACGTCGATCTTCGCCTGGCAGGACTGGTTGCGCGACCATGTCATCGGGCGCATTCCGGGAGCTTGATGATGACCACGGTCAATCTCGAGCATCTGTCAGGGCGACGCGTACTCTCGCAACGCGGCAAGAATGTCGGCTATATCGAGGAGATCCGCGCCGAACGGGACGGTGACGATTTCGTCGTCACCGAATTCCACGTCGGGGTCTACGCCGCTTTCGAGCGTCTTTCGGCCTCGGCCATAGGTGTGGCGGTGCTGGATCTTTTCCGATTGCGCCGCCGCGACGGTCTATACCGCATCCCTTGGGACAAGCTCGACATCTCCGATCCCGCGCGACCGCGGCTGCTGTGCCCAATGACCGAACTCTCAGGCATGAAGGGCGCACCAGACCTCCAGGAATAGGTCGTGGAGCCGCATCGTCGGGATCATTCTCAGCGCAGCATGCTTGCCGTCAGGAAAACCACGGCTGCTATCAAAACGACAGCTGCAATTACCAACACCGGCCAGTTGCCGCCGGGCCGCAGTTCCGGCTCGCCTTCGACCGGGCGCATGGCATTGGCAAAGCTGGCATCGTTTTCGAATTTTGGGCGAGTGCGCGGCGGACTTGTCCCAGCGACCGGATTTTGCGTGTCCGCGGCTTCGGCGTCTGTCTCAAGCGGGGCAATGGCGGGATCGAACCCCGGCGTTTTGTCCTGCGTTGCTCCTGCCTGCACTTCGCTTCTGGCCGCGGCAGGCGTGGGACTTGAAACCTTGATCATGATTTCTCCCTTTCGAACCAATCTCGGCAGAGTCGCACTTGCAGGCACCGGCGAGGCGACCCACCACGGTCAGACTTGCTCGCTCAGCAGAATCTTGGCGTCCTTGGCCGCAACGATGAACGCCTGTCGTGCGGTCTTTGTAGGCTTTTCGCCTCGCATGACGGCAAGGCACGCTCTGATCGCGGCAAGACGCCTCTCGGATGTCGGCTTTGGCCAGTCCCGCAGCAGCACTTCGGCTGCGTCCGACACCGAAACCACAACCCTGTCGCGGTCTATCCGGCCAGGTTGAATGATAATCGGCTTTCTGAAATGTCCAGTACGCACATTGCCTCTCCGGCGGGATGCACTCTATTCGACACGTCGCTGCAAGACTGCGCGTCGCGACGCGTTTAACTCCGCACTCGTCGATTTGTTCCAGAGCATCTGGCGTTTGAAACAACTAGCCGATGGCCATCCGTGCGCCCTGTCCCAAGACTTACAGCAGATCTTTCCGAAGGAAGACTCGGGCATGTCCAGGGATCCCGAATTCGACTTTGCCGAATTCCTCGAACCCGTGCTGCATGTAGAATAGCGGCGCCTGGAAACTGCTCGTCTCCACGACGGCCTTCTTGCAGCCCCGCCGGATGGCTTCTTCCTCGATCGTCGTGAGAAGTTGTGAGCCAAAGGATTGGCCACGCAACTGCTCAGGCAGGAAGAACATGTCGAGAAACAGGAGCCCAAGCTCCGTCCTGCCCCAAAGCCCGCCCCAGGTCTTTCCTGACTGGTCGCGAAGCTCCGCTCCGATATCAGCTCGGTCGTCGATCCCGGTCTGTGCGATGTTGTATTGATAGAGCGCTGCGGCGGACTGCGCTCTTTCATCGTCGCTATAGGTCAAAGTGGTTGTAAATCTCTCGGATCGGAATGACATGCATTTTCCTCCTGGTGGGCACAGGCATGAGATCCGCCGGCAACGTCGGTCACGGCCAAGATGAACTCGTTGCCAACGCCAGAAATAAATCCGGCATCCATCTCGGGCGCCTTCGAACGCCGTGGGCTTTGTCTGATGGTCTTCACAAAATATTACGTGAGGGAACGTTCGCGCCTGACTCGTCTTAGGCAATCGAGGCGGTTGTCGCCTCGCGGATTGTGAAGGAGAAGAACAATGCCTAATCAAGGTGGTAGCCACGAACAGCACGTGAAGGCAGGCCAGCAGAGCCACAAGAACGCCGACAACAAAAACCGTCAGCAACAGCAGGCCTCTGGTGGTCAATGGCAGCAGGGCGATGGATCCGGCATGCGTGGTGGAACCCACGAACAGCATGTGAAAGCTGGCGAACAAAGCCACAAAAACCGCTGATCGCGTGTGATTTCAGCAGACCCACCCCGAAGTATCGGGGTGGGTCTGATTGCATCTGAAGGGTACCGACGAAGAG
>NZ_RZOL01000388.1:0-5783 GCF_004022985.1 Mesorhizobium sp. M7A.F.Ca.ET.027.02.1.1
GTCCAGTTCGGTCACTTTCTCGTCTATCTTGGCTACCGCGTTCATGCTGCTGCGCCTTCTGTATTCTTCACTTTTTCAATGGACGGCGTCTCGTCGTCGGTCAGGTTGCGAACCATCGCCTCGAGCCCTTCGATGAGGACGCGACGGGCTTCCGGCTTCACGCCGACCAGCGATTCCTCATAGACTTCTCCGGCAATGCTCTTGATCACGGCGTAGGCATCGCTTGCCTTGGGCGTCAGGAAGATCATGCGGACGCGACGATCGGCGGCGTCGGACCGACGCTCGATCCAGCCTCCCTCTTCCATGCGGTCGACCAGGCGCGAAACGCTGATCGGCTCGATTTCGAGAAGTTCGGCCAGCCGCGCCTGCGCGACACCGTCTTCCTTGGCAACGCGGACCAGAAGCCGCCATTGCGCCGAAGAAAGCCCCAAGCCACTGGCCCTCGCCTCGAAGCGCTTGCGCATCAAGCGCTGCACGTCGTGGATCAAGAAGCCCAATCTGTCGATGCCATCGGAAACCATGAGCGGGATATATAATAAGCGTGCTCACTATTCAAGACGCCGCGTTGCACGAGAAGCCGGCAAATGTGCATGGCAGCTTTGCCGGACCAATCATGGTTAGCGATTTGCGAACGCATGATGGCCGCGCCGCCTCTACACTGGTCGCGTCTGGCATATTGATGTACAGCCGCTGAACAGGATCGGGGGATCAACGCAATGCCGACGCTTTACGCTCTCAAGCCGGCCTTCCAGGGTCGACTGCGGCCGCTGGTCAACCGGCTGGCGGCAATCGGGGTCACGGCAAACAGCATAACCATCCTGGCGGCCGCGATGTCGATAGCCGCCGGCGCGGCCATTGCGATCTGGCACGAATGGCGCTGGCTGCTGTTGCTTATCCCCGCGGTGATGTTCGTGCGCATGGCGTTGAATGCCGTGGACGGCATGCTGGCGCGCGAGCATGGCCAAGCCTCGACGCTTGGCATGTATCTGAACGAGTTGTGCGACGTCGTTTCCGACCTCGCGCTGATTCTCCCTTTTGCCGTCTTTCCGGAATTTGGCGCATGGGGCGTCGTCGCCTTCGCGATAGCGGCCGTGCTGACCGAGTTCGCCGGCGTGCTCGGCATCGCTGCCAAGGTCGGGCGTAATTATGCCGGGCCGTTCGGCAAGAGCGACAGGGCGCTGGCGCTCGGCGTCGTCGCCGTGCTGTGCGCCGCCGGGCTGTGGCCGGCATCGATAGCGGCGTTTGTGTTTCCGGCCATGGCAACGCTTTCGCTGCTGACCGCCATAAACCGGATACGCGCCGGCATTATTGGCAGCGCCAGCTGAGCATCGAGGCTCGCCATGCCGCCAGAGGGGAAGACCATGATGCACGAACCGATCGCCGCCGCGGCCACGGAAAGCCTTGCGCGGCAAGCACAGGAGCGGGTTTTCCGCAGCCATGACGGGACGGAGATCTTCTACCGATTCTGGCCGGCGGCCTCCGCCGATGCCAAGGGCGCAGTGGTGCTCTTCCATCGCGGCCACGAGCATGGCGGCCGCATGGCCCATCTCGTCGATGAATTGCAGATGCCGGACCACGCCTTCTATGCCTGGGATGCCCGCGGCAATGGCCGCTCGTCCGGCGAGCGCGGCTATGCGCCCTCCTTCTCGGCCCTGGTGCGCGACATCGACTGCTTCATGCGCGAGATTGCAGCCAGGGATGGCTTTGCCACTCGGGATATCGCGCTGATCGCACAATCCTTTGGCGCCGTGCTGGCCGCCGCCTGGGTGCATGACTATGCGCCGAAGCTGCGCGCCATGGTGCTGGCCTCACCGGCCTTCTCGGTGAAACTCTACGTGCCCTTCGCCAAGGAGGGCATCGCACTCTGGCAGAAGATCAAGGGCCGCTTCTTCGTCAATTCCTATGTCAAGGCGAAATTCCTGACCCATGATCCCGTGCGCATCGCCTCCTTCGAGAGCGATCCATTGATCACGCGGCCGATCGCTTCCAACATCCTGGTCGAACTCTACCAGCATGCCGCACGCATCGTCAGTGACGCCCGCGCCATCACCGTGCCGACCCAGCTTCTGCTTTCGGGCAGCGACTGGGTGGTGCGCCACGGCCCGCAGCACGAGTTCTTCGCCAATCTCGGCAGCCGCACCAAGGAACGCCATGTGTTGCCTGGTTTCTTCCACGACACGCTGGGCGAGCGCGACCGGGCAAAGGCCCTCGAGTTGATCCGGCCATTCCTGGCCAGGCAGTTCACGGCACCGGACGCGCCTGTCGACCTTAAGCAGGCGGACATTGCCGGCCACACCCGCGACGAGGCTGACCGACTTGCCTCGCCGCTCGCTTTGATGTCGCCAAAGGGCCTCTATTGGGCATTCAGCCGTGCCTCCATCCGCATGGGCGCCTGGGTCTCGCAAGGTATGAAGGCCGGCGTGACCACCGGCTTCGATTCCGGCTCGACGCTGGACTACGTCTACGAGAACAATGCGCGCGGGCTTACGCCTCTTGGCCGCGTCGTCGACCGCATTTTCCTGGAGGCCATTGGCTGGCGCGGCATCCGCCAGCGCAAGCTGCATCTCGAAGAACTGATCGGCTCTTGCCTGGCGACGCTCAAGGCCGCTGGCCGGCCAGCGCACATTCTCGACATCGCGGCCGGCCATGGCCGCTATGTTCTCGATGCCATCGTGAAGAGCCCCGATCAGCCGGCGAGCGTTCGCCTGCAGGATTATTCCGACCTCAACGTCCAGCTTGGCCGCAAGCTGATCGCCGAGCGGCAATTGCCGGCTGATGTCTCGTTCCAGCGCGCCGACGCCTTCGATGCCGACATGCTCGCATCGATCGATCCAGCTCCGGATCTTGCCATCGTTTCCGGCCTTTACGAGTTGTTCTCCGACAATGCGATGATAGCCCGATCGCTCGGTGGATTGGCCAGCGCCATGCAGCCGGGCAGCCTGTTGCTCTACACCAACCAGCCTTGGCACCCGCAGCTCGAGATGATCGCCCGCAGCCTGACTTCGCATCGCGGCGGCGAGGCCTGGGTGATGCGGCGGCGCACGCAGGGTGAGATGGACCAGCTTGTCGAAGCCGCCGGTTTCGAAAAGCTCGACCAGCGCATCGACCAATGGGGCATCTTCACCGTCTCGGTCGCGCGGCGCCGCTGAGCAGCATGGCCTCGTCGCTTGCCCCCACCGCGCGCACCGAGCCTTATGGACGGGTGATCGTCAGGGCAGCCTTGTGGCTGGCCTTCCTGGCGCCGTTCTTCTATCTCAGCTACGGCTTCGCCAACTGGCTGGCCTCGCGGCGCGACGAGGTCGGCAGCATCGTGTTCTCGTGGGAGCACGGTATTCCGTTCGTCGCCTGGACCATCGTGCCTTATTGGTCGATCAACCTGTTCTACGGCCTGTCGCTGCTGCTCAACAACGACAGGCAAGGCGTCGACCGCCTGGCCGGGCGCTATCTCACCGCGCAGGTCGTCGCCGTTATCTGCTTCATCCTGTTCCCGCTGACCGCGACATTCGTGCGACAGGCGACGACCGGCCTGCCGGGCTTCCTGTTTGCCGTGCTCGGCGGTTTCGACAAGCCGTTCAACCAGGCACCCTCGCTGCACATCGCCCTTTTGGTGATCATCTGGGATCATTGGCGCCACCGGCTCCGCGGGTTGCTCCTGCCGCTCTGGCATGGCTGGAGCTTCCTGATCGGTGCCTCGGTGCTGACGACCTGGCAGCATCACTTCATCGACATCCCGACCGGCGCGCTGCTCGGGTTCTTTGCGCTGTGGCTGTTTCCGCGCAGCGGCGCGTTGCTGTTTTCAGGCTTCCGGCTGACCAGCGATGTGAAAGCGCGGCGGCTGGCGCGGTTCTACGCGCTGGGCGCGGTCCTCGCGCTGGCCGGTGCAGCGCTCGGCGCCTTGTTCTGCGCCGTCGCGCTCTTCCTGCTTTGGCCGGCGCTGGCGCTGGCCATCGTCGCCTTCGCCTATGCAGGAGCAGGCGAAAAAGTGTTCCAGAAATCCGCCGATGGCAGCATCACGCTCGCAAGCCGTGTCCTGCTCTTGCCTTACTGTCTCGGCGCCAGGGCCAACATATGGGCCTGGACGCGCAAACTTGCTCCCCAGGTGGCGATTGCCGACGGCGTCTTTCTCGGGCGCTTTCCCACGGCACGCGAGGCCAGCAGCTTCGGCACGGTCATCGATCTCGCCGCCGAACTTAAGAGGCCTGCGGCAGCCGATTGCCGCTGGATCAGCTTTCCGATGGTCGACCTGTTGCCGCCGCCAGTGGCGATACGGCAACAGGCAGCCGGCGCGCTGGAGAGTGCGCGCCGCGACGGCACCGTGCTGGTGTGCTGCGCGCTCGGCTTCCAGCGCAGCGCCGGCGTCGTCGCCGAATGGCTGGTGGCGACCGGCAGGGCCAAGACGCCGGCGCTTGCCCGAGAAATGCTCGCGGCCCTCGGCCGGCCGGTTCATCTTGCCGAGGCCATAGAGCGCGCGGCGTCATGACCGGCAATGCCTACCAGGACCGCACCGACCGCTTCGCCGGCATGCTGATGCGGCAGGCAGCGTGGCCGGCCGCAATCGTGGTGGCGGCAAATATCCTTGCGCCGCTGGCTGCCTCGACGCGCGGCGGCTTCGAGACTTTGCCGGCGGCCGTTGCGCTGTCGATCACAGCCGCGAGCGCGGTGGCGGTGCTGATGCTGTCGACACTGCTGGCGTTTGACGCGTTGCTGTTCCGCATCATGGCCAGCCATGATGACGAAGCTTCCGGCTGTGCCGCGGTGGACGACATGCTGGCGCGCATGCGCCTGAAACCCGCCCCGTCCAAGATACGCTCGCTCGATGACCGCATTGCTGGCACGCGTCGCCTGCTGTTCAAGCAGCGCGCCGCCCTGGCTCTGTTTGCCGCAGCACTTCTGGCGGCAGGGTTTTGGGCGCCGCGATGAACAGGCTTTCGCTCAAGACCTTCACCTTGCTGCAGACGGTAACCTCCGTCGGCCTCTCGGCGCTGGCCCGGATGGTGACGGGCGTGCGTCCGATCTGGAACGGCAGCCTGCCCTCCGACCGCCAGCGCATCTATTTCGCCAACCACACCAGCCATGGCGACTTTATCCTGCTGTCGGCCTGTCTCAGCGAAAGCGAGCGCGCGATCACCCATGCTGTTGCCGCAGGCGAATATTGGGGGAAGTCGCGGCTGCGCCGCTTCATCGCGCAGGACATGCTGTCGTCGGTGCTCATCAACCGGCAGTGGACGAGACCTGAGGAAAACCCGATCGAGATCATGCTGTCGGTTCTCGACCAGGGCCACTCGCTGATCCTGTTTCCCGAAGGCACACGCAACATGACCGAAGAGCCGCTGCTGGCATTCCGCTCCGGGCTCTACAATCTGTCGACGGCGCGGCCTCAGGTCGAGCTGATCCCGTGCTGGATCGAGAACATGTCGCGCGTGCTGCCCAAGGGCCAGTTCCTGCCGGTGCCGCTGCTGTGCCGCGTCGTCTTCGGCGCGCCGGTGGCGATCGGTCCGGGCGAAGAACGCCGCGCCTTCCTCGAACGCGCCCACGCCGCGCTTCTGGCGCTCAACCCGCGTCCCGAGCGAGACGATTGATGCGCCACGAAATCTCCATCCTGATCATCGGCCTGCTGGCGGTTTTGACCACCGCCAGCATCGTCGCGACCATACTTTCGGCGCGAGCGCCGAAGCCGCTCAGTTCGACGCTGGTCAATCTCAGCCAGCGGATCAACGCCTGGTGGGTGATGGTGGCGCTGATGACGGTCGCCTTCTTCTTCGGGCGTTACGGGATGACCATCC
>NZ_RZOL01000389.1:0-5777 GCF_004022985.1 Mesorhizobium sp. M7A.F.Ca.ET.027.02.1.1
CTCCTATCCAGTCCCGCAAACGAGCGCGGGTGGTTGAAATGCATGTCGCCCAAAAGTGTATGGCGGTTTTGGAGTTACGACATGCATAGGGAAAAGCCGGATGCGTCCGGCAGCGGCTGTCTTTTATGGACAGATTCCGCCGCCGTAAAGCCCGGCTCAAATGTCAGCGTTCATTTGATGAGGAGCGGCAAATCCTTGAGGAACGCAGCCCGGGTCTTGAGGCCCTTTGGCATGTCGGTGCGGTTGGTGTCGACGACAAGCCGCGCAAAGACGATCTGGCGGCCATCCTTGTTCGCCCAGCCGACGAACCAGCCGAGCGAGCGCTTGTCCTGAACCTTGTCGGCGTCGTTGCGCAGCCTGGTGCTGCCGGTCTTGCCTTGCACCGTCCAACCCCCGGCCTGGAAGGTCGGGATGATGGCTGATGTCATGTCGTAGGCCTTGGCCGAGACAGGCAGCTTGCGGGCCAGCAGCTTGCGCAGGAATTCGACCTGCTCGACCGGCGTGATCTTGAGCGAGGAATTCACCCAGGACTTGGTCAAACCATCATTCTTGCCGGGATTGCCGGAAACATCGGCATTGCCGTAGTCGAATTTCGAGGCATAACCGGCAAAACTCTCAGACCCAAGCCGGCGGGTGATTTCCCGGGAAAACCACAGGATCGAATCTCGCTCCCAGACCACCGGATCGACGGTCTTCTGATCCCGCTTCACCGCGTTGAATTCAGGCTTGTAATCCCAGCTCGGCGTGTGCTCGTCGCTCAGGATCCCGCTGTCATAGCCGATCAGCGACAACGGCACCTTGAACGTCGACGCCGGGCTGAACCGCTGGTCGCACACCCCGTCCTGGTAAAGCGTCTTGCCGCTCGCCGCATCGGCGATCACCGTGCACTGCACGTCCCCCAACGGCGCCGATTGCGCGCGCAACGGAAATCCCAGCAGCCAGGCGAGCAGGAACAGTATCCCGGCAAAGATGAAGGGAAGACGGTCGAAATTGCGCATTTGTCTGCTCGCTCAAGAGGGGGGTTCGCGAGCGGCTTAGCGAGGTCTCTTGTCTCGATTTTGTCTCAAATGCGCAGTCTTTGTGCAGGCTGTTGTTAACCCTACCGGATCGTAAACGGGCAGAGCCGCCGGTACCTGACCGACGCGATCATCCCTGCGCTTCGCCGCGCTTGCTGCCGATCCGCCAGTACCGCCATGGCGTGAACCAGACATAACGATCCTCCAGCACCTCCGGCACGCGGTCGATGCCATGCGTGCCGAATGGCCCGCAGCGCAGCACACGGAACAATCCCATCCAGCCGCCGGCCCACAGGCCATGGCGGGCGATCGCCTCATGGGCATATTCCGAACAGGTCGGCAGATGCCGGCAGGTATTGCCGACAAAGCCCGACAGCGTCAGCTGATAGAGGCGCACGAGCGACGTGCCGAGGAGACGGCCCGGCGTCTTGCGCCATGGACCGGGCCAGTTGCGGCCGCGTTTCGGCGGCCTGGCGATATGCGCATGCCCATGCTGGTCGCGCATCACAGTCTCCGTATCGCGTTTCCCAGGCGATAGATGTGAGCTTCCACTGGAGAACGCAATCCCCACTCCTTGTGCGCACTCAGTCGTCACGGGCGGAACGGCGAAACGGCTGCCTGTCAGGCGAAGACGCCCACCGGGCACGACTGGTCGGCTCTTCGTAACGCTTTTCATGCTGTCTTCTGTCACGCCATTGAAACGTTGCGATCCGCATGACATCGCCAAAGATGCTCAGCAACTGGATCATGGTCAGTCTCCTTTGATGCGATTAGACGGCCGCTGGCCTTCGCCTTCAAACGAGTATAATTTCCACTTCGGATAATCCTGGGTTATGCGAATGAAGCGTGGGCGCCTGCCGCTGACGGCATTGAGGAGCTTCGAGGCGGCGGGCCGGCATCTGAGCTTCAGCCGGGCCGCCGAGGAGCTTTTCGTCTCGCAGGCGGCGATCAGCCGGCAGATCCGGGAACTCGAAATCTTCCTGCATCAACCCTTGTTCGAACGTCACCATCGCCGGGTCGAGCTGACCGACACCGGCCGACGTCTGCTGGAGCAGCTTGTCAGAAGTTTCGACGCCATCGACACCTTGCTTGGAGAACTGGTGGCGACACCGGCGCAGTCCGTGGTCTGCGTCAGTGTCGAGCCGTCGCTTGCATCCGTGTGGCTGGTGCCGCGACTCAACCGGTTCCGCCAATTGCGGCCTGACATCGACATCTCGCTCGAGGTCGACCCAAGGCTGATCGAGTTCCGCAGCGATCAGCCGGAGCTTGCCTTACGCTTCAGCACACATGTCACCGCGTGGCCGCGCAGCGAAGCGGAGCGGCTTGCCTCGACTGTCGATTCACCGGTTCTGTCGCCGGCGCTGCTTGCTTCTGGCCCAGCCCTCGATAAGCCGATCGATCTTGCCCGCTACACGCTTCTGCACGAGGAAAACCGTCAAGGCTGGGCGCGCTGGTTCGAAGCGGCCGGCGTGCCCGCCGACGCCATACCGGCGCGCGGGCCGATGCTGGCGGATGCGTCGCTTTCAAAACAGGCCGCCTTGCTCGGACATGGCGTGGCCTTGGGCGATCTCTTGCAGATCGGCGGGGAAATCGCATCCGGCGCGCTGGTCAAGCCGTTCGACATCGACGTCGCATCCGGCGCCTATTGGCTGGTGGCCAGAAACTTGCGCGACCTCTCGGAACCGGCCGCCGCGTTCGCCGACTGGCTCAGAAGCGAATTCGTCGAAAGCAGGCGGGTGCTGGAAGCGCGGGCTTGAACCCTTCCGGCCGGGCTCCCGCTACTTTGCCTTTTTGCTGTATTTTTCGAAGAGTTTGTCGAGCGCATCCGCGGCCGGAAGCTCGCCCGGTGAGTCTTCTCCCGGGTTGAATGTGAGGATGACATCGCGCCACATATCGTAGTGGGCAGCATATGATGTCAGCCTGGGAAATGGCGCGCAGCGTGCGATGGCCCGGACAGCGGACTCGGCAACCTTGTCCGGCGGCGTCGTCACAGGACCGAGGATTTTTGGCGGGCCTGCGAGTGACTCGTCCTTGTTCAGACTGATCTGGACGCGTGCAATGCTGTGGGTGTTTGCAGGCATGTTCCAACAATGCTGGATTGCCTTCATGAGATAGTCGCCGATAGTGCTCGACCGCTACGTCTGCCCGGCTCGGGGTCCCGCTCAACGCGAGTGAGCCAGCAAGGCTCCCGGCAAACACCAGGCTTTGGTAGCCAAACGCCAAGGTCAGGCCGCTTCTTCGGCGCGCTTCTTCTCGATCTGGCCGATGGCGTCGACCACGGCATCGAAAGTCAGCATGGTCGAAGCGTGCCGCGCCTTGTAGTCGCGCACCGGCTCCAGATATCTGAGATCCGCGAAGCGACCGTCCGGCGGGGCGCCATTTTCCTTGAGCATCTTCAGCATGGTGTCGCGCACCGCGCGCAATTCCTCAGCACTCGCGCCGACGACATGCAGCGCCATGATCGATGACGACGCCTGGCCGAGCGCACAGGCTTTCACGTCATGGGCAAAGTCCGTGACCAGGCCGTCCTGCATCTTGAGGTCGACGGTGACCGTGGAACCGCATAGCTTGGAGTGAGCCTTGGCGGTCGCGTCAGGATGATCGAGACGGCCGATGCGGCCAATGTTCCCGGCAAAACCGAGAATTTTCGCGTTGTAGACCTCGTTTATCATTATTTTCCAATCCGTCGCCGCCAAGCGAACAGCGATTGCCGCTGTCGTGTCTTCCTTTCGCTCGCTATGACCTTATATAATGCTGGCAGTCCGGTATCGACAAGAACGACGAAAGCCAATGTCCTTGCCGGGAAGTTCACGCCACTTACGGGGCTGGAAACGGGGCGAGTTTCCGACACCGAAAGGTCGTGGTCCGTTCAACTCGTTCCTCCGCCGAGAGGGACTACGGGAGACGCCTTTATGGATGCCGTCATCAAGAAGCTCATGCCACAGTCAGCCTATATGGAAAAGCCGGTCACCGACCGGCCAAGCGAAGCCGAAGTCGAAGCCGCCGTGCGCACGCTTTTGCGCTGGACCGGCGACAATCCGGACCGCGAAGGGCTGATCGACACGCCGAAGCGGGTGGCAAAGGCCTATCGCGAAATGTTCGGCGGCTACGACATGTGCCCGGCGGACGAGCTCGGCCGCACCTTCGAGGAGGTCGCCGGCTACGACGACCTGGTCATCGTCAAGGACATAACATTCCATTCGCATTGCGAGCACCACATGGTGCCGATCATCGGCAAGGCGCATGTCGGCTATCTGCCGGATGGCAAGGTTGTCGGCCTGTCCAAGATCGCCCGCGTCGTCGATATCTTCGCCCACCGCCTGCAGACCCAGGAGGCGCTGACGGCGCAGATCGCCGGCGTCATCCAGGACGTGCTCAATCCGCGCGGCGTCGCCGTCATGATCGAGGCCGAGCACATGTGCATGGCCATGCGCGGCATCCGCAAGCAGGGTTCAACTACGCTGACCTCGACCTTCACCGGCGTCTTCAAGGATACGCCCGAAGAGCAGGTTCGTTTCGTGACCATGGTGCGTGGCGGCGGGATCTGAATGGCCCTCGCCGGCCATCAGACCATGATCCCGAAAAGTGGAGACCGGTTTTCGGACAAGATCATGGTCAACGAGGAAAATGGACCGGCGATGTCGGCACTGGAATTTCCAAAAGCTCCGTCGGACAAGAAAGCGCTCGAGGAAGGCGCGGTGTTCTCGCCGCGCTTCGATGCAGCCGGGCTGGTCACGGTCGTCGTCACCGATGCCGGAGACGGCATGCTGTTGATGGTTGCGCATATGAATGCGCAAGCACTGGCACTGACGCTGGAGACCGGCCTCGCCCACTACTGGTCGCGCTCGCGCAACGTGCTTTGGAAAAAGGGCGAAACATCAGGCAATTTTCAGCATGTCGTCGAGATGCTCACGGATTGTGACCAGGATGCCATATGGTTGCGCGTCAAAGTGTTGGGCCACGACGCAACCTGTCACACCGGCCGGCGTTCATGCTTTTATCGGACGGTGGGGCTGATCGATGGCAAGGGGACGCTTGCCGGCGACGGCAGCAAGCCGCTGTTCGATACGGAAAACACGTATCGGAAACCACCAGCTTGAACCTTCTGCCTGACACCAACCACACAGATTCATCATTTCGATACGGCCCGCTCGTATAGTAGCCGTGGGACAAGGGAGATCATGATGCTCGAGTGGGCGTCATTGCGTAACAGACCAGATGTCAGGGAGGCCAACGGCCTATCCTCGTCAGGCGGCGCGTCCGAAACCAACTCCCAGAAGAAAACAGCCATTTCGCTCGCCTTGGGTGGCGGTTGCGCCCGCGGCTGGGCGCATATCGGCGTGCTGCGCGCGCTCGACGAAGCCGGCATCGAAGTGTCGATGATCGCCGGCACCTCGATCGGCGCGTTGGTCGGCGGCTGCTATCTCGCCGGCAAACTGGACGAGCTCGAAGAATTCGCCCGCAGCCTGACCAAGCGCCGCATCTTCGGCCTGCTCGATCTCAATTTGCGCGGCAGCGGCCTGTTCGGCGGTATGAAGCTCGATGCAAGGCTGCGCGAGCACATGGCCGGCATTCGTTTCGAGGACCTTGCCAAGCCGTTCGTCGCGGTCACCTCCGAAATCCGCACCGGCCACGAAATCTGGCTGTCGAGCGGCTCATTGATCACCGCCATGCGCGCCTCCTACGCGCTGCCCGGCGTGTTCGAGCCGGTGAATTGCAACGGCCGCGTGCTGGTCGACGGCGCGCTGGTCAACCCGGTAC
>NZ_RZOL01000038.1:0-26983 GCF_004022985.1 Mesorhizobium sp. M7A.F.Ca.ET.027.02.1.1
GCCTTGGACCGATAACGGCAGCCGAGCGACAAAAGCTGATCCAGGAGAGCCCGGTCGCCGGCCAGTACGATCAGGCCGTCGATCGCGAATCGGCTTTCGAAATGCTGCAAAAAAAGGCCAAGGACGCGCAGGATGCCGAAGAGCAGGCCCAGCAGGCCGGCAGCGGCGGCTCGCGCTGGACCATTCCGGGCTTCGGCAATGACGATCCCGCGCCGAAATCGGGCGGCAGGCGCACATCTGCACCGCGCCCGTCCAACCGCCAGACGGTGGCCGAGGCGGCGATCAAGTCGGTGGTGCGCTCGGTTGGCTCCTCGGTCGGCCGGGCAATCGTGCGCGGGATATTGGGGAGTCTGTCGAGGGGGCGGTAAGGAGCGGCAGCTATGCGCTAAAGGCGCTAGACGCCGATGTGCCGAAAGTCTTGATTGGGGTCGACAGCTGACTATCAGTTTGGGCGCCGGACTTCGAAAAGCAGGCGCTGGAGTGGGTTCACTCTGAAGCTGTTTCCACAGCCGGACGATTGTGCCGCTACAGATATTGAACGTAGTCATGCGTTGTCATTCAATTGGGTCGGTACGAGGAATCCACACAGCAACAACACAGGCTTTCACTAACCCTAGCGAATTTCACGTATCGCGGAAGGATGATGTTCTCGAGACTCGCCCCATACATTAAATCTCACTTACCGATCCCGATTGACTTGATGATCGAGGTTTTCAACACGACCGGGTGTGCACGAGACGATTCAGAGTATCGTCACGCGGCTGGGGAGATCATGTCCGAGGCAGGCGTCTATCTGCACCCGATTGAACTATCCTGGTTTATCTCTGCCCGGGGGACAGATGATGAAGCGCTAGAGGCAATTCGCCACCGAAAGGCTTACATCACGCGAGCGGCTTCTCTGATTCCTGCTCTCTTGTCCTTTTTTGATGTGAAAGACAGCGGAAGTCTGGAGTCTGTTCTTCGCCAGATCGATGACTTTTGCAGGGATTTTCCCGCCATCAAGGCGACGCCTCACGAGAAAAGAGTCCGCAAAGAGATCGCCTCCGGCCTTCAACGCGTTTTACGTGCAGTCACGGACCTTGTCGTGCGGCTCGATGAGTTCGGACACCATATCGACATTGAGTTCAATCACCACAAGACAGCCATTGCTCGGACGCCCGAAGTCGATCGCTTTGGGGACTCGTTTGAGCCATTTCGGGCCGATCTGAAGCGGCTATCTGTGGTCGCGGAGATAGTCCTGTACCGTGAGCGGATCGGGGGCGGTGGTTTCATTGTCACTGACAACAGGGCAAAATTCCGGGCTGTCGAGTGTATCTACCAGATTTCACTTTCGCAGAACGCACCTGCTTTCGTCACCACGCCAGGTTCGGATTTTGCGACAGCATGCAGCCTTCTGTATGAGATCGCCAGCGGTGAATACGACGTCGGACTCGCGGGAGCCATTAACAGGTTTGCGAAGAGCTCGAGCCGGAAAGAGATTTTCGAGGAGGAACAGTCATTCCGGTGGGATAACAGCGACGAAGGAATGCGTGCGTACGAGACGGATAACTTCGCCGCCGTCAAAGAGCGGACGGCAAAGCTCAAGAGTGAGTTCACATTTTGGGAGGAGATAGTCGAGTCCCGCGACTGGAATGTCTTCTCCCGACGCGAGCTGCTCGAACGCAGAGCCGATGTCCTGGAAAGGCTACAACGAACGCTTCTTGAAAACGGTCCCCACTTAGTCTGGGGTTCACAGATGATGCGCGCCTATGGACCCGTTTTCGAGGACCTGGAGGAAATGCACAATCGGCTTGTGAAAGCAGAAATTGCGCTCGGCAGATCCCGTCGCCTACGGCGTAAAGCTTGATTATTTTGACGCCATTTACACTCGACAGCACCGGTTGCCTGAATATCCGATATCGTACGCGACGGTAGGATTCGAACCTACAGCCTCACCACCCCCGACTGAGCGCTGCCAGCCGAGTAGAAAGCGGAGTGTTCTTCCGTTGAACTACGTCGCGTCACGGTGCTTCCACCGATGCGCAGTCAGTATCAGATAGCGTTGGTCCAGTGTTGACGTGAATCGAAAGTGGGTTTTGGATTCATGTCGACTGCGGCATAGAGCGGCGCCATTTCCCGGCGGGCGAGAGGCGGCGACAGCGTCGCAGGAATGGCACCGACAGAGTTTCCGCACCTCAGGCGTTTCGTCTGACCTGCAGTCGCATCCTGGGGCTTGATAAGATCGATCCTTCTGGACACGCTCAGGGAGGTGCCTCCAGAACAAACAAGCTCAGGTAGCCAAACACTTTACGCTTTCCGCGCGGTGATCGACGCAGCGGCAGGAGTTGAACCTGCAGCTTCCCGCCTGCCACCGCGTTTTTGCGGTGGTAGTAGAAAGCGGGGACTCTATCCTGTTGAGCTACGCTGCGTGATGTGCCCGGCGTGCCGAACATGGACTCTCTCTACCGCGGTTTCCCGCCGCCGTGTTGATCCGGTTTTTGGCGCTTGGCCGAAATGAGATCAACTGACCGCTGCTTCCTGCCGGTCTCAATTTCCAATTGGAGCAGCGTTGCGTCCCTTTCTCGGTCTTGGAGGAAAAAGCGCGCAAGCTCAACTTCGTCGATCGGATCACTCCAGACCCGGTGTGGGCCATGGCGCTGATTGGCGCCCCGGATGTCTTCCAAAACAGCGATGAGCCTCCGGCTGAGATGATACTTGGCGGTATCATCCCACGTACGGCTTTCCATCATCACCTTCCAGAAGCGAGCTTCGCCCGTCAGTTCCTCGATCTCCCTTGTGAACGTAGAGGAAATTATCTTCCTCATGCGGTTTCAAATAATCGTCGCTGTTTTCCTGCCGCGATTCTTCTGCATCGGAATCCAGTTTTTTGCGAAGAGCGCTTCGGGAAAATTTACTGATGGCGCCGGCTAAGCTGGCGTGTTGCCCGCCGCCTGCAAGCTCAAACAGCAACACACATAAGAACGAAAAATCCGAACCGGGTGTGGTGACGAAAGCTGGCAGCCCATACCTGATCGCCATGTCGTATGCGCATTCAACGATATGCGTCTTGGCCTTGTTGTCGCCGACATAGAATCCATTTTCCCCAACATCGTCGCGATAGAGCGCGATGTCGGCAGCGACCCTCAGCCAATCAAGTTGTTGGTTGACCACCTCGACACCCGATCTCCAGCTAGGTGCCCCCTGTTGCTCGTCCTTCAGGATCGCGACGTGCTGCTCAAGCTCGTGATTAATATGCCTTTCCGCTTTCTCCACGACCGCCCGCAGTTTTTGCGCCAAATCTCTGATTTGAGCGACATCCGTCCGAATTGCCTTCCTGACTTTTTTCTCATGGGCTGATTTTGCGACGATCGGAAAGTCATGGCAGCAATCGTCGATCCGCAGCATTATGGAGTTGAGGTTGCGCCCTTCGCGGACACCAAGGATTTTGAGGATGCTTGGCAGTAGACACCGCATCCTTTCCAGATATTTCTTCCTGCTGGAGATGATCGCCACCGCTTCTATCTGTGACAGCTTTCCAGAAATGAAGTCGGAGAGATAACCCCGCCCAGGGAGGTAATCGCCCGCACCGCCTAGGATCTCGTTTGCCGCACGTCGCCGGGGTTCGCCGCCAGTACGGTCCACGCCATTCAACAGCCGCAGCATTACATCCGCGGGGATGGTTTCCCCAGTGTCGATGAACGGCAGAAGCTCGAGAAGCTCGGTGTCCATTACACTAGATCCAGCCCAGGTGAGATGACCTCCATCTTCTACTACCCAGATTCCAGATTCTACGAAATGCAAATATTAGGTGACTGCTTCTCGGCATCCACGGCGGCCCAGTTTTTTCAGCACCTCCGACCATCTTCGCGAACGAACAGTCACAGAAGGCCATTATGGAGGTAGCAAGAGTTATAGCCGATTTTCTTGGGCGGTCGATCGCGAAGGGCACTTCCGTGCCTTCCAGCGTCACCGCCGATGACGACCGCTTTCAGGTTTGGGCCACGCCGATCGCTACGGCTAAGATGAGGCGCAAAGCGTCCACTCGCTGCGCGCAAGACATAGATCTCTTCGGATCAACAGCTGTCATCCGGGCGTTTGCCACCTGTCAGAAGCCCATGCCCGGCACAAAGCGCCGGACTTGAGATCTTGATATATTGGCCCGCTGAGGCAGATGAACCGCAGTTGGCAAACCTTCGCCTCGCCCGCCACAGCTTTAGAAGATTGAATTCGTGATCGCCTTGACCGGTCCAAGCAGCACCGATCCGTCCGGCACGCCGGCGTCGATCGGGATCGCCTGTCGGTTGGCCGTCGCCACCATGGGTTGGCTGGCGTCGCTGGTCACGACGACCGGAGTCTTCGAGGGCACGCGATCATAGAGGTCGATAATGTCCTGGTTCATCAGTCGCACGCAGCCTGACGACACCGACTTGCCGATCGACCGCCACTCCGGCGAGCCGTGCAGACGATAAAGCGTGTCGACATTGCCCTGGAACAGATAGAGCGCGCGTGCGCCGAGCGGGTTCTTCAGGCCGCCGGGCATGCCGCCATTGTCGGCGCTATAGGGCTTCAATTCCGGCTGACGGGCGATCATTTCATCCGGCGGCGTCCACTTCGGCCATTTCTGCTTCCACTGAACGACGGCGTCGCCGGACCATTCGAAGCCGGCACGGCCAAGGCCGACACCGTAGCGTATCGCCTGACCGCCCGGACGAACCAGATAAAGGAAGTGGCCGGTGGTATCGACGACTATGGTTCCCGGCTTCTGTCCCGTCGGGTCGGGAACGATCTGACGCAGGAACTGCGGATCGATCTTGTCGACGGGGATGGCCGGCAAATCGAAGCCGCCGTCGCTGACAGCGGCGTACATCGTCACATAATCGGCCAGAGGCGGCTCGACATAGGTTGGTGGCGGCGGCTCGACCGGACCCGGCCCGGTGGTGGCGCATGCGGAAACCGCGATCGAAGCGGCGCCCAAGGCTGCGGCGTTGAGAAAGCCGCGACGGCTCAGGCGAAAAGATTCGATTTCGGTTATGGACATGGTTGCCTTCTTTAAGTCTCAAATCGCAACAAAACGTGAATTCGCCGACAGTTGCGCGGGTGCCTGACAACACCTGGGGCGATAGGCGGTTCCGATTCTGGCCCGAACGTGGGCAAACAAAGGCGAAGCTGTGACCAGGCTGCTACTGTGGCGCCAGAGACACAGGTTTTCTAGCTGCCGGGCACAAGGGCTTCGAGCGACGGCAGGATAAGGGCCGGTGGGAAATCCCGGTATTCTTCGGGCTGGTTGGAGCGGTTGATCCACACAGTGCGAAAACCGAATTTGGTGGCGCCAGCAATGTCCCAGCGATTGGACGACTGAAAGGAAACCGCGCCGGGGTAGAGGCGCCAGCCGGTGGCGACCATGTCGTAGACCGCCGGGTCGGTCTTGAAGCGCCGCACCCTATCGACGGAATAGATGTCATCCAGAACCTGGTCGAGCGCGGCGGATTTGACCGCCGCCTGCAGCATTTCGGGCGAGCCGTTGGACAGGATCGCCAGCCTCGCTCCCGAAGCCTTGAGCGCCTTGAGCACGGCCGGCACTTCCGGATAGCAATCCAGCCGCCAGTAGGCATCCAGCAATATCGCCTTGAGACCGGGGTCGGCCGAGGGAACCTTGCGCAAGGCGAAATCGAGCGCCTGTTCGGTCAGTTGCCAGAAATCGGCATAGGCGCCCATCAGCGTGCGCACCCAGGAATATTCGAGCTGCTTGGCGCGCCAGATCTCGGACAACAATTGGCCGTCCGGCCCGATCCGGTCGGCATGACGACGCACGGCGGCATGCACGTCGAACAGCGTGCCATAGGCGTCGAAGACATAGGCGGCGTATTGCATGACAACAGTTTTGAGGGCAGGTGCGACAAGGTGCAAGCTTTGATTGCATTGCGCCCCGGCACTGGCCTCAACAAAACTCCATGATGCCGGTTGACGGCGCCCGCCAAAGCATCTTCCAATGGCCGTCACACGAGACCGATTGAGGCGGGACCACACGATGACACTGGCGGCTGCGGCGCAATCCGCGACATGGACTTTCGTCGATGGTGATTGGCACGAGGGCAACGTCGCCATTCTGGGGCCGCGCAGCCACGCCATGTGGCTCGGCACCAGCGTGTTCGACGGTGGCCGCTGGTTCGAAGGCGTGGCGCCGGATCTCGACCTCCATGCCGCCAGGGTGAATTCTTCGGCGATCGCACTCGGCCTGAAGCCGAACATGAGCGCCGACAAGATCGTCGGGCTGACATGGGACGGGTTGAAGAAGTTCGACGGCAAGACGGCGGTCTATATCAGGCCGATGTACTGGGCCGAGCATGGCGGCTATATGGGCGTCCCGGCCGATCCGGCGTCTACCCGCTTTTGCCTTTGCCTCTATGAATCGCCGATGATTCCGGCGACTGGCTTTTCGGTGACCGTGTCGCCGTTCCGGCGTCCGACCATCGAAACCATGCCGACCAACGCCAAGGCCGGCTGCCTTTACCCCAACAACGGCCGGGCCATTCTCGAAGCCAAGATGCGCGGCTTCGACAACGCAATGGTGCTCGACATGCTGGGCAACGTTGCCGAGACCGGGACCTCGAACATCTTCCTGGTCAAGGACGGTCATGTCTTTACACCGGCGCCGAACGGCACCTTCCTGTCCGGCATCACCCGCTCGCGCACGATAACGCTGCTTGGCGAGTATGGGTTCAAGACCACGGAAAAGACGCTGTCGGTGCGCGATTTCCTCGAAGCGGACGAAATTTTTTCGACCGGGAACCATTCCAAGGTCGTGCCGGTCACGCGTATCGAGGATCGCAATCTGCAACCCGGGCCGGTGGCCAAAAAGGCGCGCGAACTCTATTGGGATTGGGCGCATTCGACTTCCGCTGCTTGAGCGGATAAAAAGGCGACCGACGCTTCATCCGGAGTTGTCCCAATCCATTCCAGACCTATCTTACTCCGGTATCGACACCGGATTTTTCCACGAGGGAGTACTATCCATGGCCTTTGAATTGCCCGCTCTGCCTTACGACTATGAGGCCTTGCAGCCTTACATGTCGAAAGAGACGCTGGAATATCACCACGACAAGCACCACAAGGCGTATGTCGATAACGGAAACAAGCTCGCCGCCGAGGCAGGCTTGGGTGATCTGTCGGTCGAAGAGGTGGTCAAGCAGTCGTTCGGCAAGAATGCCGGCCTCTTCAACAATGCCGCCCAGCACTACAACCATATCCATTTCTGGAAGTGGATGAAGAAAGGCGGCGGCGGCAACAAGCTGCCGGGCGCCTTGCAGAAGGCAGTTGATAGCGATCTCGGTGGCTATGACAAGTTCAAGGCCGACTTCATTGCCGCCGGCACGACCCAGTTCGGTTCCGGCTGGGCCTGGGTTTCCGTCAAGGATGGCAAGCTGGCGATCTCGAAGACGCCGAACGGCGAGAACCCGCTCGTCCATGGCGCGTCGCCGATCCTCGGGGTCGATGTCTGGGAGCATTCCTATTACATCGACTATCGCAACGCCCGGCCGAAATATCTCGAGGCGTTCGTCGACAGCCTGATCAACTGGGACCATGTCCTTGAATTGTACGAAAAGGCGAAGTGATCGATTTCCAGGAAGCCCCGGTATCACCCGGGGCTTTTCTTTTTCAGTGTCCCATAAAAAGCAAAGGTCTGGCAAAAGTCGTCCGGGGAGGGAATTTTCCTCCTACGGCATCCGTTAACGTCCTGTCCCGAAATGCCTTCATCATGGAGCCAATTGAATGAGAAAGCTTGTTATCGCCATCTCTTCGCTCGCACTCGCGGCCTCGGCGGCTTTTGCCGACCCGGTCCTCGACCGGCAGGCACTGATGAAGGAACGTGGAAAGATCGTCGGCGGCCTGTCGAAAGTTGTCAAGGGCGAGGAGCCCTTTGATGCCGCGGCTGTGCTGACGCAACTTCAGGCGTTGCAGGCGAATGCGGAAAAATTCGATGCCGATGCGCTGTTTCCGGCCGGCAGCGACACCGGCGATACCACGGCCTCGCCGAAGATCTGGCAAGACATGGCTGGCTTCAACGCAGCCGAGGACAAATATCTCGCAGACGTGAAGGCCGCGGTCGCTGCGGCTCCCGCCGATGCCGACGCGCTGAAGGCGCAAGTCGGCGCTATCGGCTCGGATTGCGGCACCTGCCATCAAGGCTACAGAATCAAGAAGGGCTGATCACCAGCCATGGCATGGCTGAAGAAACTTGTCGGCGCCGTCGTCATTCTGGGCGGCGTCGGCGCGGTTGCCGGGTGGGTCCTGTCGGCGCCGGTGAGGCTCGACAGGGAAACCCTGGCCAAGCTCGGTCCTGGCGACGCAGCCAGGGGCAAGCGCATCTTTTATGCCGGCGGTTGCACATCCTGCCATGCAAAGCCGGGCTCACAGGGCGACGCCCGGCTTCAACTCGTGGGTGGCCTTGAACTCAAGACGCCGTTCGGAACCTTCGTGCCGCCCAACATTTCGCAAGATCCCAGGGACGGTATCGGCGCATGGTCTGTCGAGGACCTCGCCACTGCCATGCTGAAGGGCGTGTCGCCTTCTGGTGAGCATTTCTATCCGGCGTTTCCCTATGCATCCTACGCGCGCATGAATCCGGCTGACATTGGCGATCTCTATGCCTTCTTGAAGACGTTGCCGTCCGTCGCCGGCAAGGCAGCGGGCAATTCGCTCGATTTCCCCTTCAATGTCCGCCGCGGCATCGGCCTGTGGAAATTGCTCTATCTCAGCGACCAGCCGGTTGTTGCCTTCCCCGAAGGCACGCCTGATCCGGTGATGGCAGGCCGCTACCTGGTCGAGGGTCCGGGCCATTGCGGCGAATGCCACACGCCGCGCGATCTTGCGGGCGGCACGAAGAAGAACGAGTGGATGGCGGGCGCCGTGGCCGCCGAAGGCAATGGCGTCGTGCCGAACATCACATCGGGCGAGGGCGGTCTCGCCGAATGGTCGGAGGCCGATATCGCCAACTATCTCGAAACCGGCTTCACGCCCGATTTCGATTCGGTCGGCGGGGCCATGGTCGATGTCCAACGGAACATGGCCGAACTGACGCCGCAGGACCGTGCGGCCATCGCCGCCTATCTGAAGGCGATACCGGCGCATCCAAACGGCTATCCGGCCCGCAAGAAGACGGCAAACTAGACCGAGTCTTCAGACAGGTGGCGGTCGCCGAGAAAATCGAAACCCGTCTCGAAGAAATGGTTGTAGTTGCAGGTCAGCTCTTCGCCAGGCGCGATGTCGCGCAGCGCAAAGCTCTCCTCCGGTGAGGAGACGTCGCAGTTCGGCTCGTCGGCATGGTTCATGTAGCGCGCGTCGTCGGCTTCGAAGACGATGTAGTTCGGATCGCGGCGGTCGGGATAGGAGTAGCGATCGAGATAGCTCTTCACCGGACCGGCCGCACGTTCATAAGTCTCGACCTCGATGAGCCGATCGAACCTTGGGTCCAGCTTCCAGATCAGAGTGCCGCGAGGAATGTGGTTCTTGGCAAAGACGCCGATTCCCTGGATAGGCGATTTGTCGAGATAGACGTCGACGAGCAGCATAATGGACCTTTACGCGATTGGAGGCTGTCGGGCCGGGAAAAACCGCGCACTGGGTAGCGCGCGGTCATCGCAATTGCGAGTGAAAATGAGCAACGGGAACCTAAAAAGCCCTGATCACGCAGCCTCTTCGGAAGGCGCGTCGATCATCGTCTGGAGTCAGCGTTGCTGCAGCGCCAGACGGACGCCCAAAGCGCAGTAGATGCCGCCGACAACTTTGCCCTGCCATCGTAACACCGACGGATTTCGGCGCAGGAACGTGCCGAGCCGGCCAGCGCTCACGGCAAAGACGACCGTGCTGAAAAGGCCCAGTACGACGAAGATGGCCCCCAACACGGTCATCTGAAGCATCACCGTCCCGTTTTCAGGCCGCACGAACTGAGGCAGGAAGGCAAGGAAGAACAGAGCGGTCTTGGGGTTGAGCACTTCGGTCAGGACAGCCTGTCGAAACGCCTTCCCGGCAGAGATCGCAAGCGCGCCGGCAGCCGGGCCGCCTGGTGTTTTCTCCATGATCGCGCGAATGCCGAGATAAACCAGGTAGGCCGCGCCGATGTACTTTATGACGCTGAACAGCGTCGCCGATGCGGCGATGATCGCCGATATGCCGATCATGGCCATGACGGTGTGAAAGATGTCGCCGACAGCGATCCCGGCGCCGGTCGCGATGCCAACCTTGGTTCCGGAACTCGTTGCCCGCGCTATGGTAAAGAGCGTGGCCGGGCCGGGGATGAAGACGAAGCCGAGCACAACCGCGACATAAGCAATCAGTGTAGCGAGATCGATCATCGGTCGATTTCTCCCGTAGGCTGCGCCTTACCCATCACCTTCAGCGCGAAGGAATAGGTGTAGGCGATCTCCTCCAGCCGCGAAAACCGGCCGGAGGCACCGGCATGGCCGGAATCCATGTTGATCTTGAACAGAACCGGATTGTCCCCGCTCTTGCGGTCGCGCAGCCGGGCCACCCATTTGGCCGGTTCCCAATAGGTGACGCGCGGATCGGTGAGACCGGCCAGCGCCAGGATCGGCGGATAGTCGTGATCAGCGACATTGTCATAGGGCGAGTAGGCGGCAATGGTCCGGTAGTCGTCGGCGGACGCGATCGGGTTGCCCCATTCGGGCCATTCCGGCGGCGTCAGCGGCAGGGTCGCATCGAGCATGGTGGTGAGGACATCGACGAAGGGAACCTCGGCGACGATGCCGCCAAAACAATCCGGCGCCATGTTGGCGACGGCACCCATCAGCATGCCGCCGGCCGAACCGCCCTGGGCGACGATACGGTCATGCGCCGTGTAACGCTCCGTCACCAGATGGCGCGCGACGGCGATGAAATCGGTGAACGTGTTCATCTTGTGCTCCCGCTTGCCGTCATCGTACCAGCCATAGCCCTTGTCCTTGCCGCCGCGAACGTGGGCGATGGCGAAGACGAAGCCACGGTCGACCAGCGAGAACCAGTTGGTGTTGAAGGCGGCGGGCACGGTGATGCCATAGGAGCCGTAGCCGTAAAGCAGGCAAGGTGCGGATCCGTCCAGCGGCGTGTCGCGATGGTGCAAAAGCGAGATCGGCACCAGTTCGCCATCGCTGGCCGGCGCCATCAGCCGCCGCGTGACATAGTGGTCCGCATCATGGCCGGACGGCACTTCCTGGGTCTTCAGCAATACCCGCTCGCGGGTGCGCATATTGTAGTCGAACACCTGGGCCGGCGTCGTCATCGACGAGTAGGAAAAGCGCATGATCTCGGTGTCGTACTCATAGGAACCCGACAGGCCGAGCGAGAAGGCCTCCTCGTCGAGGGACAGAAGATGCTCCTCGCCGCTGGTGCGGTCGCGCACCACAATGCGCGGCAGGCCTTCCTTGCGTTCGAGCCGAACCATGTGGTCCCTGAAGCCGATCACCGACAGGATCAGCCGGCCGGGCTCGTGCGGCACCAGTTCCTGCCAGTTGGCGCGCACGGGATCGCCCGCTGGTGCCGTCATGATCTTGAAGTCCTTGGCGCCGTCGGCATTGGTCAGGATGAAGAAGATATCGCCGCCTTCTTCCAACTCGTACTGAAGGCCAATCTCGCGCTGCGACACCAGTTTCGGTTCGGCAAACGGATCGTCGGCGCGCATCAGGCGGTATTCCGAGGTTTCGTGGTCGTTGATGCCGATCATGATCCACTCGTTGTTGCGGGTGCCGTCGACATTCATGAAGAAGCCGGGATCGGTTTCCTCATAGATCAGCCGGTCGCTTTGCGGGCTGTCGCCAAGCGCATGGAACAGCACCTTCGACGGGCGGTGGTTGGGGTCGAGACGTGTATAGAAGAAGCCGTCATTGGCGGCGTTCCAGACACCTGAACCGCCGGTGTCGGGGATCTGGTCCGCAAGTTCCCTGCCGTCGGCAAGGTCACGCACGCGAAGCGTGTAGAATTCGGAGCCCTTGTCGTCGAATGCCCACAGCAGCCTTGCGTGGTCGGCCGAATGGTCGACGCCGCCAAGACGGAAATAGGCCTTGCCCGCGGCCTCCGCGTCACCATCGAGCAGGATATGCTCGGCACCGCCGTCTCGCGGCATGCGGAAATAGCGCGGCTGCTCGCCACCAAGCTTGAACGACGAGCCATAGGCATAGGGTCCGTCCTTCATCGGTACGGAAGAATCGTCTTCCTTGATACGGCCCTTCATCTCCTTGAAAAGCTGCTTTTGCAGTTCGACCGTGTCGGCCATCAGCTTTGACTGGTAGGCATTCTCCGCCTCGAGTTCTGCGCGGATCCCGGTATCGAGCAATGACGGGTCGCGAAACATTTCCTGCCAGTTGTCGGCCCGCAGCCAGGCATAGTCGTCGGTTCGCGTGATGCCATGATGCGTGTCGGAAACCGGCCGCTTCTCGGGCGTTGGCGGGCTGACGATCGGAAATATGGATGTCTTGGTCATTGCGTCTCGCTTTGCCAGTATCTTCAATGGGCCAGTATCTTGAATGGACCATCTCGAATGGAGAATATCTTGAACGGCGAATGAACACGCCGATCAGGGCAGGTTCAAGAGCCGGAGCGTATGGATTGTGTCGGCTCCAGGAGATGAGCCGGGAGGAGAGATGATGACTATTTGGTCTCGGACTGCTGCGGCTTTCGCCGTTGCTTCACTAACTCTGGCCTTTGCCGGCCAGTCTCATGCGACCGTATTCGCGGCTTGGCAAGTGGCCAATGTGCCGTTCGGCGACACGCTCAATGTGCGCAAATACCCTTCGGGCGCATCCCAGAAGCAGGCCGCATATCCGAACGGGACCGTTCTGCAGATGACCGGGCGATGCACCGGCGGAATAAACCTGCTCGACATCGCCAACCAGCCGGCATGGAAGCAGGAACAAAAGATTCGTTTTCGCTGGTGCGAAGTCTGGCATGATCCGGCCCAGAACGGCAAATTCGTCACCGGCTGGGCGTATGGCAAATACATCACGCCGCATTGATTGATCCGGCAGCAATCAGCCGATCCGCCGGATGACAGGCATGTCGCCTGATTGCTTGCGTATGACCACGGCAACCTGTGGTTTTGCGGACAAATATGAACAACCAATATTGCCCGACGATAGCTAAGCAAAATCAAACATTAAAACCCATTTCGTGAGATGCCGCGAATGTAACGGCGAGCTGACGTTGCGTCAGCCGTTGCCGGCGAGCGCGCGAAATATCGATAAATTACACAATGCACGAAAGATTGAAGCTGATCGCGGAATAATTGATCAATATCGTTCAATATAGCGTAAGGGCCGAATTGACTTACTTGGTCTGGGCGCTCATTGATGTGCCCGCGACACGAATCGTAGAAACTCTACCTGCACAAAATTCGTGCGATGCCCTGCTTGTAAAAAAGGGCGCAGATCGATGTAACTCTTGTTGGGGCCCGAAGACCATGGATATTGTCGAAACACCTTCCAGAAACAGCGATGCGCTGATCGAATTGACCGCCGATGTGGTGGCCGCCTATGTCAGTAACAATCCCGTGCCGGTCGGCGAATTGCCGAACCTGATATCCGATGTCCATGCTGCGCTCGGTCGTGTGGGCGGAACCGCCGAACAGCCGCCTGCCGACAAGCAGAAGCCGGCGGTCAACCCGAAGCGGTCGGTTCATGACGACTACATCGTCTGCCTTGAAGACGGCAAGAAGTTCAAGTCGCTGAAGCGCCATTTGATGACCCACTATGACCTGACACCGGACCAGTATCGCGAAAAGTGGAACCTTGACCCGACCTATCCGATGGTTGCACCCAACTATGCGGCTGCCCGGTCACAGCTTGCCAAGAAGATGGGCCTCGGCCGCAAGCGCAAAGCGCGGTAATCGCTGCCAGAGCAATTCAAGGAAAAGTGAAACGGTTTTCCCGGGAAAGCGCATAGAGCTTTCCCTTGGGAATTGCGTCAAAATAAGCCAGATCGGATCGACATCAACGGCGCCTTCGGGCGCCGTTTGATTTTTGCGGGCCGCGAGGCGCGGATCGGGTATGGAGGTGTCAGGCAGTCTGCTTGAGCGCTGCCTCGGCGTCGCGTTTGATGCGCTTGACCATCGAGCGAAGGCCGTTGGCGCGTTGCGGCGACAGATGTTCGTCGAGGCCGAGTTCTTTCAATGTCGCTTCCGCATCGGTCTTCTGGATTTCGCTGGCGGTCCTGCCGGAAAACAGCGCCAGCATGATCGCGACCAGCCCACGCACGATATGAGCATCCGAATCGCCGGTGAAGGTGATGACTGGGTCGGCTCCAGCCCCGCGTTCGGTGGTCAGCCAGACCTGGCTGACGCATCCCGGCACCTTGTTGGCGGCGCTGCGCTGCTCGTCGGGAAATGGCGGCAGCGCCTCGCCGAGTTCGATGACGTAGCGATAGCGGTCTTCCCATTCCTCGAGGAATGAAAAATCGTCGCGGATCGTCTGGATCGTGGTGATCATAATGCCGGATATAGTCACGCGGCGGCGCCGCGTCACGGAAAAAACAAGGACACCGCGGGCGTCGAGAGGGCAGACAGCCCGCGGTGCGCCGTGGAAACGGCTTAATTCTGAGGCGGCAGGTTGACGGTCTCGGGCAAGACGATTTCTTCGGGCAGGCTGCCGGTCATCGTCGACGTGTCGGGGCCGGCGGCGGACTTGTCGTCCATCATCGCTGCCGCGATCTTGGCGGTCTCCTTGGCGCGGGCGGTGATGGTGTGCATTGCCGACTTGCCGGTCTCGCAGACATCGGGCTTGCGTTCGCAAATGCCGGCGATATCGCCAACCGCTTCGCGTGCCGCAAACAAGGCCTGGATCGGCCCGACGCTTTCGCGGCCCGATTCATCGGGGCCGACAGCCAGCGGCAGCGCCAGCAGCACCAGCGAAAACCAGAAAGCCATTCTTATGAGGAAGACCATGCCCTTGCCCTCTCGTCGTGACCGGATCATGCATCCATATGGCATGACCTCTTTTGTAGGCAGGATCTTGGCACACAGGCGCAAAGGACGGCTTGCGGGCAAAGAGAGAATTTTCCTCAAATTTTAGGCAAATTCGAAACGAAGCGTTCTGCGATCCATTTGTCTCAATTGCCAGTGATTTTCCTTAACAACAAATAACCATGCATCCCCATGATTTTCCTGTATTTTTCTTGGAATGTGGAAGTCCGGGTGCCGTGCGCGCCTGTCCGATAGGTGCCGTCGCCGGATAACTCTCCGTTTACTATGGCTGCATTTGCCCGTGCTTTCGGCGGCCGGCATCCCGATATTTGCCGCAGGCCAGGGCCTTGGTCGGCCCTGCCTTATCCATTCCTTAAACGCTGGATGCGAGTTTCAAAGCCAACCAGAACCATCAGCAAAGCAGAGCTGTCCACGACAAGTGCGAGTGCGTTGAGTTGAGTTCAATCAAGGCCAGATACGTTGAATTGCCTGGCGCGATTTCCGCCGGTTGCGAACGTATGGTCCATCCGTCCATCCTTGGGCGGAGCGACCGCGAGCGCCAGCGCCGTTTCATCGGCGTCATGCTCGCCGCTCCTTTCTTTGCCGCCGGCGCCGCGGTCACCCTGGTCACTTCAGGCATGGGCGTTGCCGTCACCATGGCCGCCATCTTCGCCGCCTTTGGCCTGTGCTGGTTCGTCGCCTTGCTGGTGGCGGCGACCGGCAAGATGGCGATGGCGAGTGGGCTCACCCTGATGCTGGCCGGCATTTCTCTCGGCAGTCTCATTGCCGCCGCGGGCGGGCTGAGTTCGCCTGTCGCCATGCTTGTCCTGGCGCTGCCTTTCGAAGCCTGGTGGATCGGCGGCTCGCGACGTGCAGCACTGTGGGGAGCCGTGTCGGCCGCTGTCGCCATCCTGGCTCAGCCTTTGGCTGGAACCGTATTTCCGTTCGCAGGAGCGCAGATCGCGGCGTGGCACTGGCTGGTGCCGTTGGCGTGGGCGCTTACGCTGATGCCGCGTGCATCGGCGTTTCAAAACACGGCCGACGCGGCTGTGGTCGACACTGCCGACCGGCTCGAAGAAATCATCGATGCGGTGGTCTTGCGGGTCGCCCGCCATGGCGAGGTCCTGGACGCGTCGCCGAAAGCGCGCACGCTTTTGAAACTGCCGCCCGAACTGCTGTCTGGAAACGGCCTGTTCGATCGCGTCCATCTGTCGGATCGCGTTTCCTATCTCAGCGCAATGGCCGACATGCGCGACGGTGCGCTGTCGCGCCGGCTCGAATTGCGCATCCGCCTGCCTCAGAACTGCAATAGCCTGACGGCCGACAATTACCGCCCGTTCTCGCTTGATCTGGTGCGCGGTGAGGAACAGGGTGACGTCTTTACGCTCGTCCTGCGCGAGAATGACGAGATCGCCCGGTTGCGCGAGGATCTCGCGGCGGCCAATGAGGCGGCCGCATCCGCCGAAGTGGCGAAGGGGCGCTTCCTGGCGGTGGTCAGCCACGAACTGCGCACGCCGTTGAATGCCATCATCGGCTTCTCGGATATGCTGCTGCATGAGATGTTCGGCGGCTTCAAGGATCCGCGCCAGAAGGAATATGTCGGCCTGGTGAGGGATTCGGGCCAGCATCTGCTCGCCGTCGTAACCTCGATACTCGACGTGTCCAGGATTGAATCTGGCGTTTATGCGACCGAGCCGGAGCCGTTCCGGTTCGCGGAAGCGGTCGACATGTGCCAGTCGATGATGCAGTTGCAGGCGCAGGCCAAGAACATCGATCTGCGGGCGCAGATCGCGCCGGACGCCGGCGACATCAATGCCGACCAGCGCGCCGTGCAGCAGATGCTGATCAACCTGGTCTCCAATGCGATCAAGTTCACCCCCGACGGCGGCGACGTCGTCGTCGGTGCCAAGCGGATCGGTTCGCGCCTCCATTTCTGGGTCAGGGATACCGGCATCGGCATCGCCGAGGAGGATTTCGCCAATCTCGGCAAGCCCTTCATGCAGATCCAGAACGACTATACCCGCCGTTTCGAGGGGACTGGTCTTGGCCTTTCACTGGTCAAGGGCCTTGTGGCGCTGCACGAAGGCACGATGTCCATCGAAAGCATGCCGGGCGAGGGCACCACGGTGACCATCAGCCTGCCGGTGAACGGACCGAAGGGACATCAGGCGGAGAAGGCCGGCGTGCTGACCATGCCTGTAGCGATGGCGAAAGGGGACAGAAATGGCTCGCTCCGCAAAACAGGCTAAGGCGGTCAAGCGCCGCAGCAACGCCTTTCAGGACGGCGCTGTCGCCGTCGGCGGAATGATCTCGCGCAACCCTGTCCTGGTGGGCGGCTCGACGGCATTCCTGGTGACGCTGTTCTACGTCTCTGCGAATGCCTTGTGGTACCAGCCTTTCCCGCATGCCGGCGCATTCTTCGCGACCCGCAGCATTGCGGGCTTTCCGCACGCGGCGCCCGACGAGCCGGAAACGACGTTCAACATCGTGCGGCCATCCGGCGCGCCGGCACCGATCAAGGGCGATCCGGTTGTCGAGCAGGTGCAAGGCATATTGAAGGATCTTGATTTCTATTCGGGAACGGTCGACGGCATTTCCGGACCCAACACCCGCAAGGCTATCCAGGACTATCAGCAGAAGGTCGGGCTCAACGCGTCCGGCGAGATCGATGCGCTTCTGCTCGATCAACTGGGCGCGACGCCGAAAACCGCTTCCGTCGTACCCAGGCCGCAGCCGCGCCCGGATATGCCGGCCGCCGTTCCGGTGTCTTTGCAGACAGGTTCAGGACAGACAAATTCCGGGCAGGCGGATGCCGAGACGCAAGCGCCCGATGCCCGCATCGTCAAGATCCAGGCCGGGCTCAAGGCGTTCGGCAATGACGACATGCAGCTGGATGGTGTCGTCGGCGCGCGCACCAAGGCGGCGATCAAGGAATTCCAGTCGCTGTTCGGGCTGCCGCAGACCGGCGAGCCCGATGAGATCGTCTACGTCAAGATGCGCGAGATCGGCCTGACCAACTGACGGCTGAAACGACGGCTCGCCCAGCGGCGGAAATATCGATAGAGAACCGGCAGTTTCGGAAGCTCTCTCATGCGCGTCACATCGGATCTGTGGGTCTCGGCCCTGTTGCGCCGGGTTTTCAGCGCCGGTGGATTTGCCGCCGTGGTCAAGCGCGGCGCGACCGAGGCCGGCGCTGTGTTCGTGCTGGCGCGGGGCAGGCTGGGTGAGGTTGCCCTGTTCGGGCCGGCGCCGCAGACAAGCTATGATTCGGCCAAGCCCGACGACCGGTTTTTCACTCTGCTCGGAGCAGGCGACGATGCCGTGGTGCTCGACGCCAGGCTGGAAAGGGAGAAAAAATTCGATCCCGACATCTGGGTGGTCGAGATCGAGGCCGGCACCGTGCCCGTCGAGGAGCTTATTTCCGTGAAGACGCCCTGAGGCCGGACGAAGCCGCCGCATCGTCGCTGTTCAAGGCGGTGCGTGTATCGCCGTTGGCAGGTGCTGCGCCGCGAACCACCCTTGAAAGGGTTTCCGCTCTCCACGACCGCATCTTGTCCTGGGCCGCTTCACGATGCAGCAGCCGGTAACGGTCGAGGAAGGTGCGGATAGCCTGCGGATGCGGGAACTGGCCGGGATAGACGGCAACCGTGATCAGGAAGGCCCTGTCTTCGCTGAGGTCGAGCGAGCGCAAGGCGGCAAGCAGCGAGGCATAATTCTGGTTGGCGGTGAGCGATCGCGCGATCTCGAAATCGATGTCGAGTGCATCGGCGAGCGCGGTCTGGAAGAACGCGGCGTTTCCCGTCAGCGCTGTCTCGCGCAATTTCACATAGGTGTCGGCGCCCTTGAAAGGATCGGCGTTCGTCGCTGCCGCCTCGTCGCCCGTGCGCATCATCGAGCGCAGCCTGCGCCGTGCATTCTCAGCCGCGATGCCGAGTGCCTGTTCCCGGGCGGGCTCGTCAGAGGCGGTTTCCGTGCTCGCTGGCGCGATCTTGTCTGCCGCGGCGGCATTCGCATCCGGTTGCGGCGCGCGCACCAGGGTTGGCCTCTCGAGGGCCCTGATCAGATCAGCGATGGTCGGGTTCAAACTCTTGCGGCGCGCGATGGCACGCGCATGCGGCAGGCCATGTCGCCCGATCAGCGCGATGAGATCGATGTCGCTGACGGCGCGTGAGCGGATGAGCAGCGGCGCGGCAATGTCGACCGGTTCCTCGCAAAGGCGGCGCACCAGGGCGGCGGGGGCGTATTCGCATTCGGAAAGGGCGGCTGCCACGTAACGGCGAGATTCGACGGACACGTCATTGAACAGCGGCAGCGTCAGGTCTTCGAGTTGACCGATCTCGCGGCGTGAAGGGCGAGTGAGCGAGCAGAATGCCGACACCGCGGCGCGGAACAGCCTTTCGGCCTTTCCCGAGTCTTTTCGCACCGCGATTTGCCTGAAGTCCGAAGATGACACGAAGGATACGCCCGTACTCGACACAACCTTGACGACGCTCGACCGGGACCGTGTCGGTTCCGAGAGTGCCAAGAACAAAGTTCAAGTTAGCGACGATCCGTTAGCGTTCCGTTAACCCTCTGCCGGCCTTAATGACATTTGGAGGCGTTGCGTTGTGCTCCGGGGAAACCGAGAGGAATGCGCGAACCATGGGCATGGTACTGTCTTTCGTGCCGCGTACGGCACCAAACACCAGAGTAAAGCAAACCGCCGAAATGCCGGCAGCGGTGATCATCTTTCCCGGCATCCGCTACGAGCGGCCGCATGCCGGCGAAGTGCGGCCGGTCGATCCCGACAAGCCGGGTTCGCCTGGACCAAAACCGGTCCCGCACCACTGAGTTTCGGCGGCCACGGACCTTTGGTCCGGGATCATGTCTAGTGCATGTCGCCCAAAAAGTGACCTCGGTTTTGGGAGAACGACATGCACAAAAACAAAGATCCAAAGCGGGTCGCCTGAATCCGTTCAGACGCGACACGCTCTAGAAGTCCTGCAACTCGCAGGAACTCTGTTCGAAGAAGCGCGACACGATCGGCTTCCAGCTGCTGTCGGGCACGAAGGCGCGGATGACGAAGATGCCTTCCTCGATCGGCGCTTCGACGAAAATCGCTCCTTGAAGATCCTCTGGAAGATCCTTGCGCACGTCGATCATCTGCGCCGGCGTCAGCACGACGGCATCCAGAACGCCGCCGGTCGCTGTGTGGTCGTTGAAGGAATAGATGTTGTGGCCGCTGCGGTCATAGACCGACACCGACCAGAACGGGACATGCCCAGGTGCCTTGACGCGGACCATGCCTTCGCCCAGATCGAACCGGCAGGCCGTCGCGTAAAACAGCGGGTCGACGGATTTCACCACGGGCGCGCCACCGGCCTCGGCATCGAGCCGCGTCATCTTGTACAGATCCGACGCCATGGACAGCCGCGACCAGGCATCGCGTTCGGAAAACTCGGGCACCAGCAGCAGCACGGCGATGTGCACGATGCCGGCGCCGAGCAGACCGAGCAGGACGGCATGCAGAAGTCCGCGCATCGCAGCGTAAAAACTACGCATTGCAGCCGACCTTGACGATATGCGGCAGCGAGACGTCCGACAGGCCGGTGCTGCTGGCGATTGGCGTGTCGTAGAAGGTCAGCACGAAATACATCCTGCCGAAGCCGTCTGTCAGCAGCCAATTGCCCGGCATCGGGTGATGGCCGGCTGAAATGATCACCGAATTGTCGGGCTGGCGCACCACCCCGTAGGATTGCAGCGCCGCCAGCCGGGGTTTGCCGGTTTCGACCACGCCGAGCGACTGGTCGGCGGCATAAAGCGTCCAGAACCGTGCCGTCGGAAAATCACCCTCGATTGTGTAGGTGCATTCGCGCTTGAGCTCGGCGCCGGCCGCGTCTCGCTCGGCGACGAAGGACAGCCCCTCGGCGCGGCCGAGCGCAAGCACACCCTCGCGCGCCACGCGGGCCTTGGAATAGGGATCGGCGGCCGGTGTGCCGATATCGGGAAAGGCCGTCCATTGGCCGATCCTGATGGCGCCGACGCCATCCTGGATTTTCAGCGCATACCAGACGCTGCCGCCACCGCCGACGATGGCTATGGCAAGCGAAAGCAGCGTCAGGAAGGCAGTTTTGAGCATGAGGGGCCGGGAACACGAAGAGTTGCCGCTCGGGGATATCGCGGCGTGGGGCCTTGTGGCAAGCGGGCCGACGTAGAATTGCAGACGGCTCTCCCTTCTCCCCTTGCGGGAGAAGGTGGCCGAGCGAAGCTCGGTCGGATGAGGGGTGTTCCAGCTTGGCAATGGCGGTGATCCGGCCATCACCCCTCAACTGTCTCGGCGCCAATCACAGCGCCGATAGCGTCTCCGGCAGTTGCGGCGTACTGAGGACGGGCGCCGAATGGAACAGCGTGGTCATGTCCCGCAGCGTCTGGGTCGTGCGGCTGGACAGCACCGGCGGCCGTTCGGCGGCTGCATCGGCCGCCGCCTGATCGTCGCTCTTCTTCTGTGCTTCCTCGGCCTTGGCGGCGATCTCCTCATCGACGAAGGGCTTGTCGATGCCAGGGATCGGCTTGAGGTCGATGTTCTGGTGCGCGTAGACCATCAGTCGCTGCCACACCATCGCCGGCAGTGAGCCACCGGTCATGTTCTTGGTCGGCGTGAAGTCGTCATTGCCCATCCATACCGCCGCCGTGTAGTTGCCGGTGAAGCCGACAAACCAGGCGTCGCGGTAGGACTGCGTGGTGCCTGTCTTGCCGGCGACGACGATGTTGGGAAGTTGGGCTCGCCGCGCCGTACCCATCACCGGCACTGCCGCCAGCATGGTGTTCATCGATTTGAGCGCCTGCTCGGACAGCACCCGGTGGGGCGGCGGCGCGTCCTTGGCGAAATCATAGACCACCTCGCCGGTGCGGGTGACGAGTTGGCTGATGCCGTGCCGGGAGCCGACGAAGCCGTTGTCGGCGAACACGCTGTAGCCCGTCGCCTGGTCCATCACCGTCATGCTCGAGGTGCCGAGCACCATCGTCTTATGTGCTTCGATCGGCGATTCCACGCCCATCGCCTCGGCCATGGCCTTGATCGGGCCGATGCCGAGATGATCCTTGGCCAGCCGCACCGGCACGGTGTTGATCGACTTGGCCATTGCCATGATCAACGTGACGTTGCCGGCCGATCCGCCGTTGTAATTGTGCGGCGACCAGCTGCCCCAGCTGATCGGGCCGCCGGAAATGATGGAGTTGGGGGTGAAGCCGTGTTCCATCGCGGTTGCGTAGACATAGGGCTTGAATGACGAGCCGGTCTGGCGCAGCGCCTTGGTGGCGCGGTTGAACTGGCTGGCACCATAGTCGCGGCCGCCGACGATGGCGCGCACGGCGCCGTTGGTCTCGATGACGACGACTGCACCTTCGGTGACGTTGTACTCCTTGCCGAACTGGCGCAGGTGGAACTCCACCGATTCTTCCGCCGCCTTCTGGATGTTGGCATCGAAGGTGGTGTGGGCGAGAAGCGAGTGCTGGCCAGGTTTGGCGATCTTCTTGACCTCGTCGAATGCCCAGTCGAGGTAATAGTCAGGGCTTTTCTGTTCGCCGCGGTCGACGACATCGGCCGGATGCAGCCTGGCCTGCAGGACCTGGCCTTCGGTCATGAAGCCGGCATCGACAAGGTTGGACAGCACCACATTGGCGCGCGCGCGCGCCGCCGGCAGGTTGATGTGCGGCGCATATTTGGTCGGCGCCTTGAACAGGCCGGCCAGCATCGCCGCCTCGGCCAGGTTCAGGTCCTTGACGCTCTTGCCGAAATAGAAGTCGGCGGCAGCCTCGATGCCGAACGTGCCGCCGCCCATATAGGCGCGGTCGAGATAGAGCTGCAGGATCTCCTTCTTCGACAGATTGGCCTCGAGCCACAGCGACAGGAAGGCTTCCTTGATCTTGCGCTCCAGCGTGCGCTCATTGGTGAGGAACAGGTTCTTGGCCAACTGCTGGGTGATGCTCGAGCCGCCCTGGACGACGGAGTTCGCCCGCACATTCTCGAAGATCGCGCGCGAAAGGCCGAGCACATCGATGCCGTAGTGGTCGAAGAAGCGACGGTCCTCGGTGGCAAGCACCGCCTTGATGACGTGATCGGGCATCTCGTCGACCGGCACGGAATCGCGCTGGATGATGCCGCGCTGGCCGATCTCGTTGCCATAGCGGTCAAGGAAGGTGACGGCGAAGTCGCCCTGGGCGCGCCAGTCGCCAGCCGTGTCCTGGAAAGCCGGAATGGCCAGCGCCAGCATCACCACGATGCCGACGGCGCCGAGCGTGAAACCTTCGCTCAACAGTTCGATGATGCCACGGCGCCAGCCGTTGACGCGGAAGCGCCGCGAGAAGATCGTCGCCAATTCCCAGAACTGGCGCGCCTTGAAGCCGATCTCGTAGAGCGAGGAATCGATCCACGCATCGAGCGCCAGCAGCCGGGCGGCGATCGGACCTCTTCTTTTGCGCGGTTCGGGACTGGCCATTCGGAATCCGGCTAGCAATTGCACGACCTGAGAACCGCAAACCGGCAATTTCAGGGCGATGCATTCCGGGAGACTATTCCTCCATTTTTCCAGCGGTCACAAGGGCGGTGAAGACACAGTGGCGGGTTTGTTGCTGATGGGCCGGCCCGAGAATACAGCCCGGCGCCAACAGCATGTGCCCGCGCCTCCAGCGGAGGCGTGAACTTGTTATCACTGCAGCTCGGCGCGCCTCATGCGGCTCGCAAGCTTTCTTTCGGACGCAAATTCTGGTTCATGCGGAACAAGTTCAATGGGTCGTAGCGCTGCTTGATTTCCAGAAGCCGTCGATGATTGCCACCATAGGCCGCTTCGACCCGGTCGACCTCGTCCTCCGGCATGAAGTTCACATAGGCGGTGCCGGCGGCATAAGGTTTGGCCGCCTCGTAGATTGAACGAGCCCAGTCGGTGCAAGCCTTGTCCATCGTCGGTTCGCGCCAGCGGGCGTGAACGTTCATGACGAAATGTGAACTGCGCTGTGGGAACGCCGTTGCATCCGCCTTGACGCGACCTGCCGCGCCGCCGACATGGCCGATAAATATCTCGCATTCGGGCCCCGGCAGCTTGGCTATTGCCCCCCTGACGACCGCAGCCGCCTCCTCGGAAAACTCGGTGAAGTCATGGCTCTTCCAGTAGTTGCGGGCGCCGGGCGTGAGCAGTGGGTCGAATGCCTGCTGCCAGCCGGTGAACGGGCTGGGGCCCACGACATCGGCAATCGGCGTGCCGATGGCTCGAAGTTTTTGCGTCGCCTTTTCGCCTGCCTCGATGTCGCCGCAATAGCACATGGCCAGAACCAGAACCTCCTTGCCATGCCATTCCGCGGGCAGGAAGGGCAGCGGCGGCGCCTGCCGCATGACTACCCAGCAGGTCAACTCGTCAGGAGCGGTTTCGAGCGCCTTGCGATACTCCCGCAGCACCTTTTCGGCATCGGCGAAGGGATGGACGACAAGCCCTGCCAGCACTTGCGGTCCAAACTCATGGAGATGGAACTCGAATGCCGTGACGACGCCGAAATTGCCGCCGCCGCCGCGCAGCGCCCAGAATAAATCGGGATTTTCAGTCTTGCTGGCCCGGAGCAATTTGCCGTCGGCGGTGACCACATCGGCGGAGGCAAGATTGTCGATGGTCAGGCCGAATTTGCGGGTGATCCAGCCGAAGCCGCCACCCAGCGTCAGGCCGGATATGCCGGTGGTCGAGTTGATTCCGGTCGGCACCACCAGCCCGAAGGCCTGCGTTTCCTTGTCGACATCGGCAAGCGTCGCGCCAGGCCCGACCCATGCCCGCCGCGCAGCGACATCGACCCGCACCGACTTCATCAATGACAGATCAATCATCAGGCCACCATCGCAGACCGCACTTCCGGCAATGTTGTGGCCGCCGCCGCGCACGGAGACGAGAAGCCTGTTCTCCCTGGCGAAATTCACGGCACTGATGACATCGGAAGCGCCGACGCAGCACACGATCAGCCCGGGCAGCCGGTCGCCCGTGGCATTCCAGACGGTCCGTGCTTCGTCGTACGCGGCATCGCCTTCGCTCAGCATTTTGCCGCGCAATTGTGCCGAAAACGCTTCCAGGGCTGCGGCGTCGATTGTCGTTTTTCCGCGTTCAAGCGTGGTGAGGCTCATGGTGTTCATGGTTTCCTCCCGATTTGCAGATGAGCTGTCCTCTCCCAAAAGACGTTTTTACTGTGCGCTTATATTAGCTATCGCGCAAGTTTCGCGTCGGCCAGCGTTGCGACTCGCCAGCGGGGCACATGGTGCCGCCAGCCGGCGATCTCAGCCGTTTTGCGCGCGCGACCTTGCACCCTCGGCCGCCAGGATGCCGATCATGCTGATGCGAATGTGAGCGAAGCAGCGTAGCGCTATCCCACTCCTCAGGCCGGTTCGCGCTTCAGCGCCTGCGCCATGCAGTGGATGCCGCCGCCGGTCTTCGAGATCTCGCTCATGTCGACGGCCGCGACCTCGAAGCCGCGCGCCTTGAGCTGACCGATCAGCGCCTGGCTGGAGGTCGGCGCGATCACCCGGTCCCTGCCCAGCGACATGAAGTTGCAGCCCAGCGCCATCGTATCCTGGAACGGCACGTCGATGATCTCGTGGCCCTTGCCCTTCAACCAGTCGACAATGCCGGGTTCGGTGCAGGCGAGGCAGACAGCGGTCAGTTTCTCGGCGATCGGCACCACCATCAGGTCGATATGAACATAATACTCGTCGATGAAGGCGATGCGGGTTTCCCAACCTTCCTTGTCGAACCATGCCTGCACCTGGCGGGCGCCTTCTTCCTGCGTACGCGCGCCGCCGCAGCCGATCAGCACGACGCCGTCCTCGATGACGTTGAAGTCGCCGCCCTCGAACGTGCCTGCCGTGACCATGTCGTAGATCGGGATGCCGAGCTTTTCATAGGTGCGGATCGCGGCATAGTTCTCGCCGCGCCGCCACCAGTTGGCCATGGCGGTGATGAAGGCGCCGTAGGGCGTCATGACGCTGGAATCGCGGGAATAGACCTGCATCGGCAGCTCAGGCGTCGGCTCGTGCCAGTGGATGTTGACGCCGAAATGCTCGTAGGCGGCGACCAGGTCCTTGTGCTGGGCCTGGGCGATCTGGACGTTGCAGGGCGCCTCGCGCAGGTGCTTTCGCGACAGCGAACTGGTCGACAGATGGCGCAGGAAATTGGGTGAGCCAAGCAGGACGTCGGTCAGCACGTCGGTCTCGTTGGCAAAACCCCAGGCGGTCAGCGGCTTGGTGCCGCCGGCGGGGTTGCGGCGCTGCAGCGAAAACGGCTCGGCCACAATGCGGTCATGAACGGTCATGGGATGCTCCTCGTGAGGTGGCTTGGGGTGTCTGATTGCTCGGTATCCACCAGTCGCGTCCACGCGGGGTGGTGACATATTCTGGCCATCGAAACCCGATCGGCGGGTCGTAGTCGCAAAGCGGCGCGATCCAGTTCGAACCGCCGATTCCGCCGCCGGTGCGGGCGACGAATTCATTCATCGCCGCATCGCGGGCGGTCTGGTCTTCCAGCAGGCGGAGCGCCGCCAGCGCGACCGTCTTGGACGCGCAGATGACCATCGGGTCGATCGTCGCCGAAATGCCGCCCAGCGCATTCATCACCCATGCCGGATAGGGGTAGCCGGTCTCCGAACGCAGCGCCGGGCGGGCGACATAGAACCGCGCTGTCGGCGTATGCCAGCTCATGTCGGTGTAATCGTCGGAGGTCGAATTGACTTGCGAGGGCGGCAGATCGCGGCGCAGGATCGCTTCCGCCGCCTGCGGCTCGATCAAGCGCTCGAGTTCTTCGATGAACGGCTCGTCGCTCGCCATGCGCCCGGCATTGACCTGTATTTCGCGGGCAACTGCTTTGGCGTCTTCGTCCCAGCGCGGCGGCCCAGCCGTCGACAGTGCTTCATAGGCGATCTCGGCCATGGCGTGGTTTGCAAGTCCCGGTCGTGACTTCGACACCCAATGCCGCTCATGGCGGCAGCCGCTCATGCTGGCAGCGGCCTCGGCATTGCGGTCGAGCACCGCGGTGACCTGCTCGGCCATGGCAAGCG